>CAYNKF010000008.1:0-18051 GCA_964397705.1 uncultured Balneolaceae bacterium
ATGGCTCCGAAGATCCGTTAATCGTTGTAACACCGCGTAGTTTCATCGAAATACCGCCACCGGGCGCTCCAGAATTGGCACTGATATTAGCTCCGGGAATTTTACCATAAAGATCGGAGCTCAGTGTTTGGGACTGCGAGGTTCCTCTCAGTTCATCGGATGAGATTGAGGTAACCGCATTGGCCAAGTTTTCTCTTTTTATAGAGCTGGCAAGACCGGTTACTACTACTTCTTCTAGGTTAGCTACATCAGAAGATAGTTCAACTGTTAGATTTTCTGTATTAATGTCTACGGTAATGTTTTTTGCAATATAACCCACATAACTGATGCGAAGAATGGCTTCACTACCGGGTAATTCAATTGCAAACTCTCCTTCGACATCTGTTGTTGTACCTGCACTTGTCTCGGCATGAAATACATTTGCCCCTACAAGCAGCTCTCCGGTACGCTCGTCCACGACTGTACCGGTTACTGTAAACTGTGCTATAGCTATATTAGAAAACAATAGCATTATAGCCACTGCCAAAAGCGATTTGTAACTGTTATTCATAGCCATAAATTATTGTTAATATTATACTTATGTACAATATAACTGCAATAATTATATGTGAGAACTTTTTTTAGCTGGCAGAGGGAAAAACAGAAAAAAGTCAAGAATTAAACCCATTTTCCTAAATTAGGAGAAAAAAAAAGCCCCATCACCTTATTTTCTACGGTATGATTGTTACCAAGGTATTACTGATATGGCCAAGAGATGGTATTATTTGAATGCTTATCTTGTGATCTCTGTTTTGTATCTTTGATGAAACAAAACAATCAATAAGATTTAATGAGATGAGAAATTATTCTTGGTTACTGATACTTTTATTGGCAATAAGTTCAATTGCTTGTGGTGGATCAAATAAGCAGCAAAACGATGTTTCAAATACAACCGTTACTGACAAGCAAGGGGATCAAAATGTAACAGAAGCTCAATACGTAGAGCAGGCTACATTTACAGATTTAGAAGGAAATGAAGTATCAATTTCGGATTTCGAAGGGAAGGTAGTACTTATCGATTTTTGGGAGACATGGTGCAAGCCTTGTTTGGCAAGTTTTCCAACTATGCAAAAAGTACAGGAAGAATATCCCGATAGTTTTGTAGTTCTGGCCGTTACCCCCGGATTTACAGATACCAAGGAAGATGCGGAAGCATTTGCCGAGGAGCATGATTACACTTTTGAATATCTCATGGATTCAAACAACCTGCACCAAAAATTAGGTGTTCAAGGAATCCCCTATAAAGTTTATGTAGATGCAGAAGGAAATTTTATCGAAAAATCGATGGGTACATCAGGACCAGAGGGTGATTACAAAAAACTCAAAAAAATTATTCAAAAGAATAAAAAGTCAGAGTTGTAAAGGAATGGTTCGGTGTTGGTAGCTGTTGAGTACTACTGTTAAATCTTGTATTTTAAGAGACTTTCACAAAACGAAAAATAAGTAACAATTTCATGGCACAGAAGGTAAAAGAAAAGCTTCCTTATAAAGTTAAGGATATTGAGTTGGCCGAATTTGGCCGAAAGGAGATACGTTTAGCCGAGGCAGAGATGCCAGGTTTGATGGCGCTCCGTGAAGAGTATGCGGATGAACAGCCGTTGAAGGGCGCACGCATTGCGGGTTGCCTGCATATGACGGTACAAACAGCAGTATTAATTGAAACGCTCGTTGAGCTGGGAGCTGAAGTCCAGTGGTCTTCCTGCAATATCTTTTCAACACAGGATCATGCGGCAGCAGCTATTGCTGATCAAGGGATTCCGGTGTATGCCTGGAAGGGAATGAACGAAGAAGAGTTTTGGTGGGCAATTGAACAAACGCTCTTTTTTGAAGACGGCAAGCCGTTAAACATGATTTTGGACGACGGTGGAGACCTTACTAAGCTTGTGCATGAAGATTATCCCGAACTGCTTGACGGCATTAACGGAATTTCTGAGGAGACTACTACAGGTGTGAATCGTCTCTACAAAATGGCGAAAAACGGAACACTTGGTGCTCCTGCAATAAACGTTAACGACTCGGTAACCAAATCAAAGTTTGACAATAAGTACGGTTGTCGCGAGTCTTGTGTGGATGCGGTGAAGCGTGCTACTGATATTATGTTAGCCGGAAAGGTAGCGGTCGTTGCCGGATTCGGTGATGTCGGGAAAGGTTCTGCCGCTTCGCTGCGTGGAGCCGGTGCTCGTGTAATCGTTACCGAAATTGATCCCATCTGCGCACTTCAGGCAGCCATGGAAGGCTACGAAGTGATGAAGATGGATGATGCTGTTAAAGAAGCTGATATCGTCGTTACTGCTACCGGTAATAAAGACATTATTACTGAGCGTCACTTCAAGAATATGAAGGATAAGACGATTGTCGGTAATATTGGTCACTTTGATAATGAGATCGATGTTTCATGGCTCAAAGAAAATTCTGAACGTGATAACATCAAGCCACAGGTTGATCTGTTTAAACTCGATGAGAATGGAAAAGAGATTATCCTCCTTTCTGAAGGTCGCCTGATGAACCTTGGTAATGCTACGGGACATCCTTCTTTTGTGATGTCAAACAGTTTTACTAATCAAACATTGGCTCAGATTGCACTCTGGAATCGTCCAGAAGATTTCAACTTGGAAGTAAGCGTACTTCCAAAAGATCTCGACGAGAAAGTAGCGCGTCTGCATCTCAAGAAAATTGGGGTAGAGCTTGAGGAGCTTTCTGATGAACAGGCTGAATATATTGATGTTCCCAAAGAGGGACCTTACAAGCCTGATCATTATCGTTATTAATGAGTCATATAGTTGACAATTTAAAGCCTCCGTTCAGTTAAGAGCGGAGGCTTTTTTTATAGAATAATAAAAAATAAGGTAGCGAAGAGATTCGGAATCGATTAGTAGCTGTCTAACTTTGTAGTAGCATTATTACCAAAATCGATTATTTCACTTTTATAAATGATTTCTTCGTTATCACTTGTATTTGACGTTTCATATTTGAGTACAGCGCCCGGAATAGTTTCGCTTTTGGCTTGCCATATTTTAAGGTCCGTTTCCGGGGCTACTCCAAAAGTTAGTAGATCAGCTGTGAAAGTCCCTTTCGCAGTATTTACTTCTATATTTTCTTTGGTCACAGCACCCTCGCGTGATTCTTCTGTCAGTTTTGTGGGTGAAGTATACCAACCTTCAGAAACCGGCTTTTCCTGAACTTCATTGTCGCCTATTTTTTCACGATATCGAACAATTGATGAGCGATCTTCAGAAAATAGCACCTCAGCTGTATAGTCGTTTTGTTCCTCATCTGTGTTTTTGAGAGTCATTCGCCACCATTGCTGGTTGTTATCCAATTCTTTTAGAAAGGCTTTAGAAATATGCATGGATTCCTCTTCGTCATCTACTACAATTTTCCATGAAGTCCATTGTCCTTCTTCGTAATTGGATAGTTCAAGCCCATAGCCATAACTGCTGAACATATAATTAAATAGTAGAGGATACAGGTTTGCTGATCCAAGCGAGATGCCGGTAAATTTTATACTGTCGGTAAGCCGTGCTGTAATTGTTTCGCCTCGGTCAGTGGGCATTGTTACAATAAAATTATTGGGCATTCTGTTGTCGGCAAGTACCGTAACAGTGTATACACCAACACTGCCAAATCGTATGTTGGCTTTTCCGTCAGCATCAGTGCTACTCTGGCGTCCGTTGGAAGCTTCAACTTGAGCACCGCTTATTGGATTGTCATTTTGATCTAAAACCTGCACTTCAACTGAGTTGATGGGAATTTTATTGAGTAGTCTTGTTTCGGAAGTACAGCTTATGATTACCACCCCAGTAACTCCGAGCACGAAAAAAAGTTTAACAAGTGATTTTAGAATATTCATAATTAATGAAATGATTTATTAGTGTGTTTTGATGAATATATACGTAATTTCGAATTTAAAACGCTCATTTACATTATAGGAACATTATTTAGAATAAATAAGATTTACCGTATTTTCTTTTACTGCAAATAATAAGTATCACTTTTAAGCAAGTTATGTCTGATAATAAGAAGGAAATTAGCATTACGGTAGAACTCGATGATAATAATGTACCCGAAAAGATTGATTGGAATGCGACCGACAAGGAGGGAGAAGGTATAGCCAACTGCAAGGCGATGTTTTTATCGATGTGGGATCCCAAAAAACAAGATACTCTGCGACTGGATTTGTGGACGAAAGAAATGACTAAAGATGAGATGAAAATATTTTTTCACCAGACGTTGGTAACGATGGCTGATACCCTGGAAAATGCTACCGAAGAAGAGGGAATGGCCGAAGATATGCGGGACTTTACTTCCTACTTTGCTGAAAAGATGGAGATCCTGGATCAGTAGATATTAACCATCAGCAACTGAAAAGGGAGGAAGTAAAATTTTATTATTGATAGAGAATAGAACCGAACGTTACGGCACTGTCGCGCTCCCGTTCATCCCATAAATCATAGCTTAAAATTTTGCCTTGTACACCGGGCATAGTCTGCAGAAAGGTGTATAATGGTGGAAATCCACAAACGCGGTAGGGATCATATTCTTCTTTCAGCAGGTCAAACATGGACTGCCGGTCATTGTTAGTACCGTATTCCAAGAATTGCTTGTCGAAGGTTTTTATATCATCAAACATCGTTGCAGCAGGAGCATCATCTCCAAACTTTTTGCCGACGTGAGCTAAGTCGCCGCTGATTAGAAAAAAGGTGTCGGTGTCATTGCCGTACTTTTTGTTCAACAATGCAGAAAAGTTATCAAGCTGTTGACCTAAATACCCATCCTCCATATAGAACAAATCGTCCAAGCCGCGAACAACGAAAGGCAAAATTTCGTATTCATGATCCCAAAGATAACTTAAAAATAACAGGTGTAGTTCTAGGCTATGCTCTATGCGATGGGCACGATCATGAAAAGAGATACCTGCATCCTTATCAGCATGTTGTAATTCTTCAATAGCTTGCTGATCGCTGGGGATAGTTCCCAAAGGCATGTTAAAGTCTTTATTGATCAAAATGAAAGGATTATTTTGATATAAGTCAGGATAGAGACCCGCATAGTGCGAGGTAGCTAGCATGACCACCCGCTTGGGTTTTAAATCACCAATGGGTGCAAAGGCTTTTACATAACTATCGAGAGCTACCCGGGGATCGATATGCGGGGCGTAAAGCCCTTTAGCAGAGTCCACAGCTTCGATTTCTCCTTGAGCATGTTTTGCAAAAGCATCGTCTAAATAATCTTCTAATTCATTGGGATCGGCAGGGTAGGAGCTGCCGGCTGTTATGGATTGATGGACCGTTGATTCCTCATATTCAGCCTCGACCGTTTCGGCATGTTGCTCAAAATAGCTGGAAGCCAATACCAGGTTTTTGTCCAATAGCCGGATAAATTGAAGTAGATCTTCTGTGCTTATTCCCTTACCCAAGCGAGAAGTCAAGTCGCTAACGCTTTTTTGGCCGTCGAATAGTGAAATCAGTTGACCCGCTTCCCGTTTTAAAGCAAAGTCTGCGGTAGCATATTCCCGTTGGTCATGAAAATAGAGCAACGCATTCCCATTATCTTGTATGGGGATGATTTGCAGATCTTGCCGTAACGGAGGGATAGGTTTTGATTTAGAATCGAAAAGTTGCTGTCCATTCATGATTTGGCATTTTTTATTAGAATACCGTGTCAGCCTGAATTCATTTCAGGATCTTTATCCTAATATTTTAAGAGATGCTGGAACAAATTCAGCATGACATTTTTGTTATTTGTTCTCCCGCATTGCCTGACATTCGCAGTTAATCCCATACTCTTTACACAGTGGATGATCGGGTGGTTCAGAAATCCGAGCTTTACAAACATTCCGTCCATGGTGAATCATCAAGTGTGAGAGATTGGTCCAGTGTTCTCTGGGAAATAGCGCCATGAGGTCTCGTTCGATCTTATCTGTATTTTTCTCGTGTTCGGTAAGTCCATACCGATTAGAAAAACGACGCACATGAGTATCCACAACAACGCCTACGTTAATCCCAAAAGCATTACCTAGCACTACATTGGCCGTTTTACGGGCCACACCATAAAATTCGAGCAGATCATCTATATTTTGCGGGACATCGCCGCCGTGCTTTTCTACAATAGCCTGCGCTGATCGTTTTAATGCTTTGGCTTTGTTGCGGTAAAATCCGGTAGAGCGCACCAGTTCCTCCAATTCCTGAATAGGTGCCTCAGCCATAGCTTCAGGAGTCGGGTAGGCTTCAAACAGGTCCGGCGTCGTTTTATTAACGCGAACATCAGTACATTGGGCACTTAGAATGGTGGCACATAATAATTCAAAGGGATTTCGGTAGTTCAGGGCACAGTGTGGATTGGGATAGTGTTCGTAAAGATTATCCAGAATTTCTTGGGCCCGGGCTTTTTGCTCTGCCGTTTTTTCGGGAATTTTTGGGAGATCGTCGTACTGCTTGGTTTTCGCCATTTGTAATGATTCTACGGTGAATTGTTCTTTTGATGTTACCCTAAATTTATTTCAGGATCTGCTACAATTGTTGATTCAGAAACTAAAGGCAGCATAAGTCGAATTTTATTTAAGGTGGAAATCAACAAACATTTTATCCTACCTTTGGCTTCACTAAATAAATGAAAACAAACGGAATGTCTCTACCAAAAGAAAAGGCCAAAAAATTAGTTTCGAGTCCTTATGCCTGGCTGGTACTGGGTTTACTGACGCTCATTTATATTTCCAGCTTTGTAGATCGACAAATTATTGCAGTGCTGGCACCGGCTATTCAGGATGAACTTTCGCTCAGTAATTTCCAGGTGGGTATTCTATACGGTACTGCTTTTTCATTTATTTATGCGTTCAGTGGCATTCCGATGGGCCGGCTGGCTGATATTTATTCGCGGAAGCTGATGATTATTACCGGTTTGGTGGTTTGGAGCCTGATGACAGTTATTAGCGGATTTGCCACTTCACTCACCTTCTTGATTGTCGCTCGTTTTTTTGTAGGGATGAGTGAGTCGGCTTTGAGTCCGGCAGTGTATTCCTTGCTTTCGGATTATTTTAAACCTCAGCAGCGGGGAACGGTTTTCTCGATTTATGCGGCCGGAATATTTTTGGGGATTGGGATTTCATTCTTAGTCGGTGGTGGCATTGCCGAGGTTTATGATTGGCGCACTTCGCTAATAGCCGTGGGAGCACCGGGACTGCTGATTGCTGCCGTAGCATGGTTTGTAATTAAAGAATTTCCCAGAGGGATCATGCAGTCTGAAAAGAATCGGCGATTTAATACTGAACAGAGTTTTGGCGAAGTAGTTCGATATATCATCCGAAAAAAAACGGTTCGGTATCACTTCCTTGGTTTCTCGTTTATGGCGTTTACCGGATATACCATCTTGGGTTTTATTGGGATTGTCCTTACCGATATTCATAAAGCTGGATCTCTTGTTCCGCAGTACGGCTGGTTTATGATGGCTACGGGGATTAGTGTGATGGCTTCAGGAAAAGCTGCTGATTGGCTGGCACAAAAATTTAAAGCTTCTTATCGATTTGTTCCGGGTATTGTAGCTGCTTTGGGCTGTTTGCCGCTGTTTTACTTTGGGTTGTTTGCGGAGTCGGCGATGACAGCACTCATATTAATTGGCTTGGCGAATGTGATCTCCTCATCCTATAACGGAATTGCAGCGGCTATTTTACAGTATCTTGTAAAGCCAAATATGCGAGCGTTGGCCAGCGGACTTTATCTTTTTGTAATTAGTGTGGTTGGTTTTGGGATAGGTCCCCCACTTACCGGCTGGCTGATGGATACGGTTTTTACCGGAGATTATGGTGCGGCTAAGGCACTAATGACAGTATTTTCGTGCTGTGGAATACTGGCAACAGCTTTCTTTTGGAGGGCCATGCAGCATTACGATCGGGATGAGGAGGAAGGATAGATTGTAATATCATTTATGTAAAAGTTAACAGCTTTGGGATTTATCATAGTCAATACATTTGTTTAAAAATGCAAAGCTGTTAACTTTTGGGTACCATAAGTGAAATTCGAATCATCATTAATTCAATAAGAAATGACTATGAAATCTTTGATCACAAAACTTGGAAGCTTCGCTTTATTGCTGGTATTTATGGTGGCATGTGGCGGTGAGTCCACAGACCCAGTGGAAAGCGGAACCTATGAAGGGACTATTCAGGAGGTAAATGCAGAAGAATCCGAAATATATGTGAACATTTCGGACGAGCAGACTTTGGAACTCTATTTCATTGATGAGACCGAACTTGTAAAAGATACTACTGCTGTTCCGTTTGATAGCTTGGCAACGGGACAAAAAGTGCGCGTTGAGGTTGAAAAAGTAGGGCAGCGGTTGGATCCGCTTCGCGTAGAGATTCTTAAATAGGAATTTTTGATCTAATGCAAGAACCGTTAAGCATGTGGCGGGTGGAGTTGATCCACCCGTTTGTTATTCATATCCCTATCGCTCTGTTGATAGTTGGCAGCCTGTTTTGGATTGGTAGTCTTTGGAAACACAAGCGATATAATTTTCTGCGCCCGTCAGCGCGATTATTGCTACTTATTGGTACATTTGGTGCGTGGATTGCTGTATATACGGGTTCACTTGCCGATGCCGAGGTGGTTCGCACATTGTGTGATCCAACGGTCGTGGAGCAGCATGAGAATTACGCCTATATTGTGGGGTACATGTTTTCGGGCTTTGTGATAATTGATTGGCTGACGGTGAATGGGTACATGGATTTTCTAAAAAAGCAATTTATCCATCTACTACTTACTCTTTTATTATTAGCTGGCTGTAGTTTATTGGGATATGTTGGACACTTAGGCAGTACACTTGTCTATCAGCAATCGGCTGCAGTATATCAGCCTACCGAAGGATGTGTGGAGTTTGAATAAGACAAGATTTAGTGTTTTTTAGGAAAGTATACAGTCTGGTTTGGGTGAGTCTATTCGTCATTTTTATTAGAATTTACCCTGAATATCTGACTTTTTAGCCATCTTAAAGTAAAAAGGAATGCTGAACCAGGTATGTACGGGGTGGGAATCAATTTTGCCGGGAGTGAATGTTGTTCCTTTAACGAGCCGGAGAGCTTCTTTTGATAGCATTGGATGGGGAGAATATTCAATATAATGCCCAATCCCATTTCCCTCTTTAGTAACCAACACCTTAACAACCACTTTTCCATTGATTCCTCTATCTTTGGCTTTCTTTGGATATTCCATTTTTGATAATAAATATTTGTAGCCGCCTATCGGTTTAGGTTTCGAATCTACTTCGGCTACTGAATACGTGTCAAGGGAATCAACGGGAATGGTATTATTTCGGGGTATATGACGGCTTGAGCCACAACTCAGGAGTAAAATAGTAAACCCGCAAAGTAGTATATTCAGCAGAATACTTTTATTAGACATCGTCTATTGATTTTGCCAGGGACTGCAGCGTTTCCTTAGCATCTCCAAAGAACATCTGGTTGGATTCCTTGTAGAAAAGCGGATTATCAATACCGGCAAAACCGGGACTCAAGCTTCTTTTAAAGACAATTGTGCGCTCAGCCTCATCCACATTCATGATCGGCATACCATAAATCGGACTGCCGGGTTCTGTTTTTGCAACTGGGTTTACCACATCATTGGCCCCGATAATCAGCACTACATCTGTTGATTTAAACTCCGGATTTATTTGCTCCATATCATAGAGTTGATCATAAGGGACATCCGCCTCGGCTAAAAGCACATTCATGTGTCCCGGCATACGTCCGGCAACAGGATGAATGCCATACTTTACTTCTACGCCTCGTTTTTCAAGTTTGTCGGCTACTTCCTTAAGTACATGCTGGGCCTGAGCAACGGCCAATCCGTAACCAGGCACAATAACAACACGATCGGAATAGGCGCATTGTAGGGCTACATCATCGGGCGTGGTTTCACGAACGGTTTTATCGGTATCTGCTGCAGGACCGCTTGCTGAACCTCCATCGCCACCGAACGCTCCAAAAAGCACATTGCCAAGCGTACGATTCATGGCCTTGCACATAATATTTGTGAGGATGAGTCCTGCGGCTCCGACTAAAGCACCACTAATAATGAGCAGATTGTTATTAATAACGAATCCGGCCATCGAGGCAGCGATCCCCGAGTAGGAGTTCAATAACGAAATGACGACCGGCATATCAGCACCGCCGATGGGAATGACTGTTAAAACTCCGAGCAGGAGTGCAATCCCGAATAAAAGCCAAAAGGTTAGTTGACTGGTGGGATCATAGGTAAGCCAGCCAACAAGTCCCAACGTACCGACCGTTAATAAGCCGTTAAAAATATTGTGACCGGGGAAGGTGATGGGATTCCCGCTGATGAAGCCTTTGAGTTTTCCAAAAGCAATAAAGCTACCGGTAAAAGTAATGGAACCGATCAGAATACTGAGACCAATCGTTACTAAGTCCTGCGTAGCAATGGCAGAAGCTTCGAAACGGGTGAATTCGCCCCAGGCAACTACCGCTGATGCACCACCGCCAAACCCATTGAAAATAGCGACCATCTCGGGCATAGCGGTCATTTCAACTTTTTTTGCAGCGGTAGCACCAATAGCTGCTCCAACAATGATACCCGCAATAATGTACTCGTAAGTAATAATTTGTTGATCAAATAAGGTGATAATGACACCAATAAACATACCTAGTGCTGCCAGCTGATTACCCGAACGAGCGGTTGCGGGAGAACCGAGCCGCTTAATCCCAATAATAAAAATACCGGTAGCTACCAGGTAGACCAGCTGGATTAGATCAGGTAAAATTGATTGGATAGATGGAGGTAAAAAATCACTCATTGTTCTTATCCTTTTTCTTGAACATTTCCAGCATGCGATCAGTCACCATAAATCCGCCTACCACATTGATAGTTGCAAAAACGATGGCAACGAATCCGATATACTGCGCTATTTGACTATCTATTTGCCCCGCAACAATGAGCGCACCCAAAATGGTAATCCCCGAAATAGCATTGGCACCCGACATTAGCGGAGTGTGCAGTGTTGGTGGGACCTTTGAGATGAGTTCGAAGCCTATAAATGAGGCCAGCACGAAGATAAAAAGATTAAATATTAGTCCAGACATAGCTGTAAATTTTATTAATGTCTCTTGTCATCCTGAACTTGTTTCAGGATCTGTACTATACTTTAAATTTATTGATGCCGAAATAAATTCAGCATGATATGTTCCCTTTTTAATTGTTCTTAAGCGTAGGGCTGATAATTTCACCCTGATGCGTAATAGTGGTATTCAGCGTAATTTCATCCTCAAAATCGAATACTGGTTCGCCGTCTTGAATCAGATGCTTCAATAGTGACAGCATATTTTTCGAATATAATTGGCTTGCATGATAAGCCAGCTGACTGGCAATATTTAATGGACCGATTATTTTCACTTCATTTACAGTGGTTGTGTCTCCGGGATCGGTAAGTTCACAGTTTCCGCCCTGTTCAGCGGCCATATCTACAACAACCGCCCCGGCATGCATATCCTCAACCATTTCTTTCGTTACCAAAAGGGGCGCAGGTTTCCCGGGGATGAGGGCTGTAGTAATAACGATATCTGATTTTTTTGCGTGTTCGTGAATAACCTGTCGCTGCCGTTCCTGCTCATCCTCTGCTAGTTCTTTTGCGTAGCCGCCCTCGGTTTCCGATTCTTCATCCAAATCAGGGACTTCTACAAAAGTAGCCCCCAAACTTTCAACCTGTTCTTTGACGGCGGGACGAATGTCAAAAGCTTCAACTTTAGCGCCCAGTCGTTTGGCGGTGGCAATGGCCTGTAGTCCGGCAACCCCTGCACCCAGAACCAAAACTTTTGCCGGAGCCACGGTGCCTGCTGCCGTCATCATCATCGGCATGTAACGATCTAACTCATTAGCGGCAATAAGGGCTGATTTGTATCCCGCAATTGAACTCATCGAAGAAAGAGCATCCATACTCTGAGCGCGCGAAATGCGCGGGATGGCATCCATGCCCAATGCCGTAATATTATTTTCTTGTAGGTACGAAACCGTCTCTTCGTTTTGAAGTGCCCACAGAAAGCAGATGAGTATGCTTTCGGGCTTCATTTTACCAAGATCTTCTTTCGGGGGAGTTTGGATACTGATAAGGATATCGGAATCCGCAAAAATTTTGGCGCGATCGGTAATGATTTCAGCACCCGCAGACTGATAGGCTTCATCTAAATAGCTGGAAGCTTTGCCAGCGTCCGATTCAATCCAAATCTCGTGACCCTTTTCAACAAGCTTCGTAATAGTATCTGGGATAAGGGCCACCCGTTTTTCTCGTTCGGCCGTTTCTTTTGGAATAGCTATAATCACAGTAGGTACCCGAAAAGTTTTAAGGTTAAAGCATAACTTATTGAAAAGTCACAGTATTACAAATGAGATTCAAAAAAATAGAATTATAGGATTAAAATTTATTGGGCGTAATACTTAAAATAAAAGCAACCTTACAGAGTAAGATTTTGATAATACATGTCATCGAAGTATTTAAGAATGATTATTTAATTGATGAATCCTATAAAGCAGATAAGAAATATCGACTCAACTCTTACCTCTTATTTTTGTACTTTAACATGAAATTATTAAGCGAAAACAGATAAAGTTACTCATGGAAGATATTGCAGGAAAAACGTTTGATGTTGTCATCGTGGGAAGTGGTCCCGCAGGATTAACGGCTGCCCTATATGCGGCGCGTGCTGATTTGAATCCGATAGTATTTGAAGGACCTGAACCCGGCGGACAATTGATGCAGACGACTGATGTAGAAAACTATCCGGGATATCCGGAAGGGGTAATGGGACCCCAGATGATGCAGGATTTTCGAGAACAGGCACAGCGTTTTGGCGCTGATACGCGTTATGGTATGATTACAAATATTGAGTTTGATGAGCGTCCTTATAAGCTAACTGTTGATGAAGAAGTGGGGATAAAAGCAAAGTCGATTATTATATCTACTGGTGCATCAGCGAAATGGCTGGGACTTGACAGCGAGCAAAGAATGCGCGGAAAAGGAGTTTCTGCTTGTGCTACTTGCGACGGTGCTTTCTTTAGAGATCAGCATGTGATTGTGGTAGGCGGTGGAGATACGGCTATGGAAGAAGCAACGTTCCTTACGAAGTTTGCTAGTAAAGTTACGGTACTCCATCGACGGCAAGAGCTACGTGCTTCAAAAACCATGCAGCAGCGTGCCTTTAATGATGATAAAATCGAGTTTATGTGGGATACCGAACTCGACGAAGTACTGGGCGAAGATGCTGTTGACGGTGTGAAAGTTATCAACAATGAGACTCAGGAGATTACTACGCTTGACGATGTAAAAGGAGTTTTCATTGCTATCGGACATAAGCCAAACACCGACCTCTTTAAAGGTGTGTTGGAAATGGATGATGTCGGATACATCAAGACAAAGGGCCAGTCAACAAAAACAGATATGCCGGGCATTTTCGCCTGCGGTGATGCTATGGATGCAGTATATCGCCAGGCCGTTACAGCAGCAGGTACCGGTTGCAAAGCTGCCCTCGATGCCGAAAGCTATCTGGCTGAAATGGAAGTTTCCAGAGAAGCCGTAGCCGAAGAGCACTGGAAGTAATTTTTTAGTCGGCGGTAAGCGGGATGCAGGAGTATCCTGCCACCTGCTTACTGCTCTTCCTCTTTTCCTACCGTTTTATCTGTCTTTTCTTCTGATTTGGACTCTTCTTGTTTATCAGAAGCCTCAGTTTCTTCCTCATCACGAATTTCGATAAAATCGGCTTCTACCTCATACTCATCACCATTTTCTTTGGTTTCGTCTTCGGGATAGCGTTCGACAATAATTTTTACATCGTTCATAAACAGGGCAAACATCCCAATAGCTGAAACCACCGGAGCAATGCTTGTCAAAACGGCCGCCCCGCCCACGCCAACGGTAAGTTGGGATTGAAATAAGATCTTGCCTTCAGAGTTTTTGATCATTACTCGTCGAGCATTTCCCTCCTTAATCAATTTTTTAACCTGGTTGATAATTTCGGAAACGGTACCTTGAATTTCTTCCGTAAATGTTTTGCGGGAGTTTGAAGTATTCATAATGTGAGTATTCATCTTAATATTTATGCTGATTACATTAAAAAAATAAACTCCTTTTGTAAGGAATCATTTGCTTCAAGGTCTTACTACGTTAAATAAATATAAATGATTCATCAGGAGTTATTATGTTATCACGTGTTTATTGTGCTTCCACTATTGGAGTTGATGCCCGCCTGATAGAAGTAGAAACAAATATGTCTACCGGCGTGCCCAAATATTTTTTAGTAGGATTGCCGGATCGTGCCGTAAGTGAATCAAGCGATCGTATTGAGGCGGCCTTGAAAAATTCGAATGCCGAATTTCCGAAGGGACGGATAACAGTTAACCTGGCACCTGCCGATCTGCCCAAAGAAGGCAGTGCTTTTGATCTTCCTATTGCGGTAACACTGTTGAATGTATCGGGACAAATCAAAACGGATAAACTGGAGGAGACATTAATATTGGGAGAATTGGCGCTGGATGGTAAACTTCGCCCCGTAAAAGGAGTGTTGCCAATGGCTGTTCAAGCTCGTGATAAGGGGTTAACAAATATGGTGGTTCCGGCCGCAAATGGTCCTGAAGCTGCTGTGGTCGATGGAATTGAGGTGTATGCATTTGAACATTTAACCGAAGTGATGGGTTGGTTGCATGATAAGGATTCCTATCAGCCATTAAATGTAGATGTGAAAAGGATGTTTAGGCAAAATGGGGAGGTAGAGATACTAGATTTTAGTGACGTACGCGGACAGGAAAATGTTAAACGTGCGTTGGAAGTTGCCGCAGCGGGGGGACATAATGTTATTATGGTCGGACCGCCGGGATCAGGAAAGACCATGATGGCACGGCGGTTACCTGCCATATTACCCCCGTTAACTCTTGATGAAGCATTGGAAACTACGAAAATTCATTCCGTAGCGGGATTGTTGCCCACGGGCGAAGCGTTGGTAACCAAACGTCCGTTTCGCTCTCCGCATCACACCGTTTCAGATGTTGCTCTTGTCGGAGGAGGAAGTATCCCAATGCCGGGCGAAATTTCCATGGCTCATAATGGAGTCTTGTTTTTAGATGAGCTGCCCGAATTTAAACGCAGTGCCCTGGAAGTGATGCGGCAACCGCTCGAAGATGGGACTGTTAGTATATCGCGTGCGCGCATGAGCGTAAGTTATCCAAGTAGAATTATGTTGGTTGCTTCCATGAATCCCTCACCTACGGGAGATTGGTATGATCCTGCAGATCCCGGCGGTGCTTCCCCGGCACAAATGCAGCGTTACTTAAGTAAGATAAGTGGACCCATGCTTGATCGAATCGATCTTCACATTGAAGTACAAAAAGTCAGTTATGATGAGCTGTCAAGCAAGTCAAAGGGAGAATCCTCCCCTGAAATAAGAAAAAGGGTGATTCGGGCACGTGATATACAAACACAACGCTTTATGGGTATAGCCGATGTCTATTGCAATGCCCAGATGAATACCAAAATGTCGCGAAAAATATGTACGCTCGATGATGCCTGCAAGCAGATGCTTAAAAAGGCCATTACGTCATTGGGATTATCGGCACGTGCTTATGATCGAATTTTGAAGGTATCCAGAACCATCGCTGATCTTGAGCAGTCGGGAAATATTCGTTCGAACCATATCGCGGAAGCTATTCAATATAGAAGTTTGGATCGGGAAGGATGGTTGGGGTAATTAAATAAAGTTAAGAGATATGCTGTTCTAAGTTATTAAAGTTCCCAGAGGGAGTGACCAATAAATGTGACGAGCCGTCTTTACTTGTTAATTATAAGTTTGTACCATTTTAAGTGGATAAACTTAAAAACAAAGGAATATTGTTATGGAAATGATAAACAAAGGAATAAAATTGCTCGTTGTGGCAGCATTGTTAGTAATGACCGGATGTGCAACCAGTAGTACAAATCAAAAAAGCACAGCAGGTACAGAGGGGACAGAAACAATGACTTTAGAGGATCATATTCGTCGTATTAATGGTGTGCAGATAACAGGAAGTGGTGACTATGCAAAGGTCAAACTGCGGCCGAGAGGTATTTCAGGAGTAAGTCGAGGGCAAAAAAGTCCCAGAAAGGGAGAATATGCTGTTGGAGATAGTGATCAAAGGCAGCCGCTATTTGTTGTTGATGGCCAGAAAGTAGGCCGCGATTATCCGAATGTAGCGCAAATGTTTTCCCCGGGAGAAATTAAATCCGTAAGGTTATTGCCCGAATCTGAAGCCTCGCAATACGGTAGTCAAGGGGGATATGGAGTAATTGAAATTATAACGAAAGCGTCAAGTAACAATAAATAGAGCACTTATTGGGTAATTATAAGCACCGGGCTATAGAGAAGCTCGGTGCTTTTTTTATTGTGTAGGTTTTTTTCTTAAAAATATGTAGGGATACCCGTAATTCTTTATTAAAATGGATTTACCGAAAAATTTTGGTTTCAGAGTGTAGCTAAGTCTAAAATTTGTTGTAAAACGGTCTTGAAAAGCTGCAGATATCGAAAATATCCTCTCCATAGTTTGTTTTATGAAGATATAAATTGTTGAAAGTAAAGGTGATGTTATAAGTGTTAAACGAATTGCAAATTGCAGGAACGGATTAGAGATTCTTTAATCTATTGTCCTGCATAAAGATATAGTAACTTATTTTTGGTATAGTAAATTTGAAAGGGTACAACGAGGTATAACTACGAAATATTTTCTTCTTTGCACAAATTTACATATATAAAAGGGTGGTTAAAAAACCATTAAGATAGTGTTAAGCATATCTGCTTAGCACTCTCTTTTAGATTTATTCTAATCATAACTAAAACAAATCAGGGCTATGGTAAAAAAACTACTATCTCTATTTACGTTATGCCTGATATTTTCCGCTACTGCTTTTGCGCAGTCCGGGACAATAACAGGTACAGTAACCGACGAAAGTTCGGGTGAAACATTGCCTAGTGTAAACGTTTATGTTGTGGAGTTGCAGCGGGGTGCCGCTACCAACGCACAAGGTGAGTTTACCATCGAAGGGGTTGAGTACGGTACATATACCGTGCGAGCCAGTTTCGTAGGCTATAACACGTTCGAACAACAAGTCACAGTAGACCAATCAACGGTTACGCTCGACATTCCACTTTCATCATCTATGCAACAGCTTGATGACGTTGTGGTAACAGCGTATGGCGTTGAACAAAGTATGAACGATCTTCCCTATTCTGCTCAGAAGGTAGATGGTGAGATTGTTGCTGAAAATCGAAGCGGAAATTTTGCTTCGTCTTTGAGCGGTCGTGTGGCCGGTCTTAAAGTAAGCCAATCTAATGGAATGGGTGGTTCCACGAATATTGTAATGCGTGGATACAAGTCTATTTCCGGAAATAACCAGGTACTATTCGTCGTTGACGGTGTGCCTTACGCAAACCAGGAATTCAACGATGCTAGTACAGAAGCTGGTTTTGCCGGTTATGACTACGGTAATACCGGAGTTGATGTTAACCCAGATAACATTGCATCTGTTAACGTGTTAAAAGGACCTGCAGCGGCAGCGCTTTATGGCTCTCGCGCATCAAACGGTGCTATTGTTATTGAAACAAAAGGTGGCCGAAAAGGAAACCGACCTGTAGAAGTAACCTTTAACTCCAGCGCTACTATCCAGTCAATAAATGAGAATACATTTGTCGATCACCAGATGCAGTACGGTGGTGGATATGTTCCTTCTTTTGGATCAATAGATATTGATGGCGATGGTACCGACGAAACCATTGGTAACCCTTGGGATGACGGATCTTATGGTCCTAAGTTCGAAGGCCAGCAAGTATATCAATGGGATGCCTTTGTTGAAGGTGGGCCTAACTTTATGACGCCTACTCCTTGGGAAGCGCCCGAAAATACACCCATGGATTTCTTTGATACGGGTACAGACTTTACTAACAGTATCCAGATCGACGGTGGTTTTGACGGTGGATATTATAACATGGGATAT
>CAYNKF010000009.1:0-18023 GCA_964397705.1 uncultured Balneolaceae bacterium
CATGGAGTTCGGCAATTTCAAAATCTTTATTTGTAATATTCTTAGTTCTTATCTCGTAGAGAGCATCAAGCAAAGAATTCTTTTCTGAAGAGTCCTTCCCTTTGAAATTATGTTTTTGAGCTTTTTCTATATATTTGCCAACTGGTAAAACCTTTTTGATACGCTCAATTTTATCAACTAATTCATCGTAATTTGTAATTACTTTTCGACATCCTGGAAATCGGTCTGCTTGCTTCAATAGATCAAGAGCTTTTTCACAATTATTGATTTTGCTACTGGTTGTTTTGACTGACTGAATTTTTGATAGTCGGTTATTTACTTTTTCTACGATTTGTAAAATTTCACGTTCGTTTTCTTCAGCTATCTCTTTTCCAGCTTGTCTGTAGAAATAGGCAAAGATAAGTCCAACAATTACAATTAATGCAATTATATATGACATGATATTACTTGATGAATTACAAATTAGCCTTGATCATACTTTTATAAAGTGATAAAAAGTAGAAATAACTTGCTACCAATAGTTAAAGAAACCTAACCTAGTCTTATACATATGAACTTATCAATATAGCGGGTACACATAATATTGCAAATGCTCTTATTTAGCGTTCTGAGGTTGTTATTAAACGTATTATGTGTATTCATTTTTCCTATCCAATACACATAACATGTACACATAATATATGTTATGTGTACAGTGGGAAGGGGGATTTGGTTGTGTCACCGTGAAAGTAAGAGGAGAGATGGGCATAGGAGTGATGCACGTTTTGATGGGGTAGATAAGCTGTGATCAAATTTGTACACTGCCCAGTCATTATTCACACTTAGTATTCACTGCTCAAAATGAAAAATATTCTACAAACAGGTTATACTACCTTCAGTATGGAGGTACCGTACAAGCTGATCGAAACGGGGGAACGGTCCGACGAAAAGCCGTTGATCGTGTATCTTCATGGCTTCAATCAAAATATGGGTCAATTCGAAAAGCTGGTTAAACCAATGCTTGAGGTAAAGGCCTATCATCTGTTTGTGCAGGCACCGTATCCCATTTATGATCGCAGCCGCAAAAAGAAGGTGGAAGACTGGGGACGTTCCTGGTATCTGTATGACGGGGAACAGGAACAGTTTGTGGAGTCTCTCGAGTCGGCCTCCAACTTTTTGGAGCGGCTTATTGGAGATATATCACAGCATATATCAGCAAGCCGACTGGCTGTTTTTGGGTATTCAATGGGCGGATACCTGGCGGGATATTTTGCGCTCTCACGACCAACGCTTGTGGATGAATTGATGGTTGTGGGGGCACGTATTAAAACGGAGGTGTTTGAAAACAAAAAGGGAAATTATAATAATTTGCACGTACTGGCGCTGCATGGCACAAGGGATAAAAGCGTGAAAAGTGATCCACAGCAAAAGAGTTGTAACAAGTTATCCGAATGGGGTGCAAATGTAACATTTAAAGAGTTGGACCAGTCCCATAAATTGGCCAATAAATATCTAAAGGAAACGCGAAAATGGCTGAAAGCCTTGGACTACAAATAAATATAGAATTTAAGATATTAACTTAGCATGTTTTCACTCAGATGGTTATAATCCATCAAGACTAAAGTGATTCAAATAGGGAAACGGAGATAGTTATTACCATGAATGTACTTGTTATAGAAGATGATCCTTCGGTACGCACGCTGGTAAAAGCGGTATTGGAAAAAAATGAGTATAACGTTGATATTGCTGATACAGCCAAAAGTGGCGAAGAGCATGCTATTGAGAATTCGTATGATATTATTATTCTTGATCTTGGACTTCCAGACGGCGATGGCTTTGACTTGGCTAAGGATGTACGAGATCAGGAGATCACAACGCCCATTTTAGTGCTTTCTGCCGAGCAGGAAACGGATGTTAAAATTAAATGTTTACGTGCCGGCGTTGATGATTATTTAACGAAACCGTTTAACACCGAAGAGCTTCTGGCTCGTATCGAGGCGATCAGCCGACGCAGCGGAGAAGTAAATGGCGACCGAACCCTCGAATGCGGAGAGCTTAAAGTAGATATGCTGGAGCGCGAATTTTGGGTGAATGACACCAAGGTAGATTTGACCAATAATGAGTATAATCTGCTGGTGTATCTGCTAAAGCGGAAAAACAATATCGTTACCCAGGAAGAGATCGCTGAAAATGTCTGGGATATCCACTTCGATACGCAGACCAACTATATCAATGTATATATCAGTTATCTGCGGAAGAAAATTCGCAACCACTCCGATGAGGAGTATATTGATACCGTTCGTAAGAAAGGATTTATCATCCGCTGCGAAGATTAACAGTTTGTAGGTATTTAATTACCTAAAAACCCTTGCAAGAAGATATTCCTTGCAAGGGTTTTTTTATGAAGTAGCTAATTTCTGGGATCTCATCCGGGGTATCTCGCTTCTCCCTGTATGTATTGCCGCATATTTTTGATTTCAAACTTTTGCTTGGAGATTATAGTTTTAACTAAATCTCCAATAGAAACGACTCCCGTAACGGTGTCATCGTTTATCACAGGCAGGTGGCGTATCTTCTTATCTGTCATGATCGACATGCAAGCCTCCACCGATTCTTCGGCCGTTACACAGTAAACATCTTCAGTCATAATTTCCTGAACGTTCGTACTTTTTGAAGAACGTCCCTTTAAAATGACTTTACTTCGGTAATCGCGCTCGCTTATGATCCCTTTTAACTGTTGATCTTCCAGGACGATAAGCGCTCCAATATCATGCTTATCCATCTTGCTAATGGCCTGATAAACAGTTTCTTTGGGAGCAATAGAATAGACTTTGGTTCCCTTGTTTTTTAAGATATCCCGCACAAGCATAAGACCTCCGTTTTTTATGTAAGAAAAAAGAACAACTCAAAATCATTATAACATTTCTGAGGATTAAAAACAGACACCCCTTAATATTTTATGGATACTACCTTGAGATCAAAATTAATAACGTATTTACGGCAATTTGCAACCGAAGATCGTTGGCAGCGCATTAATGAGGTCATTGATAAACGTACTCGCTATGTTTCGGTTATTCTTGAGGACATCTACCAGCCGCATAATGCCAGTGCCGTACTGCGCAGTTGTGATTGTTTTGGCATTCAGGATGTTCATATTATTGAAAATAAAAATGAGTTTGATCCCAACCAGGGAGTTACCATAGGAGCTGATCAATGGATATCGTTGCAATCCTATAATCAACCGGGTATAAATAATACGGAACACTGCTACCGGCAGCTAAAAGAGAGTGGGTACCAGATTATTGCTACCACACCGCACGAAAATGATGTTTCCATTGATGAGGTTTCACTTGATCAAAAGACCGCGCTGGTTTTTGGAGCGGAACTTACGGGGCTGTCGGATTATGCATTAGAACATGCCGACGGCTATGCCAAAATCCCAATGGTCGGCTTCAGCGAAAGCTTCAATATCTCGGTAAGTGCGGCTCTCTGCCTGTATGAACTGAGTACCAGGCTGAGAAAAAACAGGGACGATTGGCAGCTCGAAGAGTCCGAGAAGCGGGAGTTACAGTTCGAGTGGCTTAAAAAATCTGTCCGGGCACCCGAAAAATTGATTGAACGCTACTTGGAAGAACAGCAAGAGTCATAGGCTAAGTTGTAAAAGCATCTAAATCAAAAAAGGCCACCGAAAAGCAGCCTTTTGTTATTAAAGATCTTCGTTGTGGGATGTTACTGCTAATCCATAGACCGGTGATTATTCTCAACAATCTCCTTGTACATCATGTATTCCTCAGGAGTAGTATCAGCGAATAAGAAGTTCAGCGGATCAACGGGATCACTGCTTCTTCGTACTTCGTAGTGCAGGTGAGGTCCTTCCACCATGCCCGATTGACCGGTAAAGCCAATCAGATCACCGCGTTTAACTTTCGTTCCGGGTCTAATACCCTTGGCAAAAGAGGAGAGGTGAGCGTAATAGCTTTCATAGCCGTATTCATGGTCAATGATAAGCAGTCGACCATAGGTACCTTTCAGGCCCGCATATTTGACTACTCCATCGCCCGTGGCAAATATTTCACTGCCTACATTTGCTCTGAAGTCAAGCCCCTCATGCTGACGTTCATATCCCAATACAGGGTGATAACGCATTCCGAATCCACTGAGAATGATACCTTCGGTTGGTTTGATAGCGGGAATATGCTTCATTTTTTCCCGGTTACTGTTGTAGTAACTTTTAATTTCGTTAAAGCTTACCTGCTGTATATTGATGCTTCGTTCCAGGCTTTCAAGGTTTTCGGCCGTCCATTTCAGAATTTCAGATGTCTCTTGGCTGTAAACGTCAAATTCAGAATACACATCAGCACCACCGGCACCGGCCTGACGCTCATCATAAGGTATTTCGTCCATTCCCAATACCGACCGATACATCTCATTGTCAGCTTTAGCCAGCTGGTCTACTTCTTGGTCTAAATCCTTAATTTTGGTCTTTGTTTGCTCCAGCTGATCGATGAGCTCCTGGTTTTCAGCTTTGAGGGCAATTTCTGCGGGCGTACCAACAGAAAATGAAAGAATGGAAATACCAATACCGGATAGTACGACACCGCACAAAATCCAGATACAAGCTGTATAAACAATACGTTCTAAACCATTGTATTTGACGGGCACGAACTCGCAGCTCTGCTCGTCGTAGTAGTAATAATTATTCAAAGCCATAGATGAAATGTTATATCATACTGATCTATAAGCAAGAGAAACTCATAAGCCATTTGTTACAAACGATCTAAAAGTAGTGATACCTGATAAAATATCAAAAGGGTAATACGGCCGTTACTCGATATCTCCCTCGAAATACTCGATGGCTCTGCGTGGCATGGCATCGGGGTTTGTCTTGTTGGCGATATGTGATTTTACCTTGTCCTGAAATGCTTCTGCAGCGTCATAGCCGTAGTGGCGCAGAAGATAATTCATGGCGATTACTTCGGCAATAACCGTGATATTTTTACCGGGGGTAATCGGCAGGTTAATAAGCGGGATATCGACACCGAGTACAGAGGTGGTATCGCGATTCAATCCTGTGCGTTCAATGTCTTTGGATTCATCCCAGAGCGAGAGTTCAAGCACTACCTCAAGTCGCTTTTGGTAACGAACAGCCCTGACTCCAAACATCGACATGATATCGATGATACCCAGACCGCGTATTTCCATAAAATGCTTGTTCATTTCGGTGGCAGAGGTCATCAGTACATTGTTCTTTTTGGTAAGAATCACCACATCATCGGCAACCAGGCGGTGACCTCGTTCAACCAGGTCTAGAGCGACCTCACTTTTACCGATGCCCGACTTTCCGGCAATTAAGATCCCAATGCCGTATACATCAACCATAGAGCCGTGTACCATGGTTTGCAGGGCAAATTGATCCTCCAGAAAATCACGAGTCAAGTGCATAAAGTGCGTAGTTTCCTGGGAGGTGCCATACACCGGGATATTAGCCTCATCGGCAATCTCTAACAGGTAGTCAGGTAATACATTGTCATGAGTCATGATCAGAACAGGGATATCAAACTGAGTTAGATTCTTAAATGCTTCAACCTGTTCTTCTTTGGAAAGATCTTTTAAATAGTTTGTCTCGGTATTACCGATAATCTGTATGCGTTGATGGGTAAATAGCTTTATAAATCCGGCCAACGCCAGCCCGGGGCGGTGTAAATCCGCCTCGGTAACGTAGCGCTGATCGGCGTAACTTTCGGCAACAAAGTTTTGAAGATCTATTTGAACGCGTTCTTGAAGGCGTTCAATAAGATACGATACAGCTATCTCTTCTTTTTTAGGTATGGATTCGTGGTCACCGAAAGGCATAGTGATTACCGCTTGTGTAGAGTTTTTTGTTTATACTTCTTGAGTTGACGGCTTACGTTTTCGATAACCATATTGATGGCCTGCTCATACGAGGAGGCCTTCTCTTTTGCATTAATCAATTTTTGAGGAACCTTCACATTCAGTTCAGCCTGTTGTGGATTTTCATCATCAGGGACGGGCTGCAGAACGATGTCGCAGGTTAAAATTCGATCATAAAACTGGTCTAATTTCTGTACCGCATCTTCGGCATAGTCATGGAGTTCTGTGCTTGCATCAAAATGTCTTGCGGTGAACGTAGTCTTCATAAAAATTACCTCCTAAATTAGTTTTAGTTTTTTGCTCGTGGATGAGCTGTTTCATAAACGTTTTTCAGTCGTTCAACTGAAGTATGCGTATATACTTGTGTAGCGGCCAAATTTGCATGGCCCAATAATTCCTTAATGACTCTGATATCAGCACCCTGATCGAGTAGGTGCGTTGCAAAACTGTGTCGTAATACATGCGGACTTTTCTGGGTGACTTCGCTGGCACGCTGTAGATAGTCTTTTACAATACGTTGTACCGCACGTGGATACAGGCGCTGTCCGCTTGCCGCGATAAAAACAGCTTTTCGGGCATCGGCATCGGTTCGCTCTCCGTAAAGCTGTGGCTTTGTTTCAAGATGCTTTTTTAATGCTTTACCGGCTTGTCTGCCGAAGGGCACAATACGTTGCTTGGCACCCTTACCCAGTACTTTAATTTGGTTAAGCCTAAAATTAACGTCTTCTTCGTTGAGGTTTACCAACTCACTCAAGCGGATCCCCGTTCCATACAACAATTCTAAAATAGCTCTGTTCTGCGATGATGTTGGGGTGTTCCCTTCAGCCAAATCCATCATCCTGTTTAGATCTTCTGCGTTGGCTGTTTTAGGTAATGGCTTGTCTTTCTTGGGTACAATAAGCAAATGCGCCGGATTTTGTTCCACGATGCCGCGTTTAAAGCAGTACTTACAAAAAGAACGAACGGCAGCCACTTTTCTTGCAATAGTACTTTTGGCCAGACCGCGTTCAGACAGTTGTCCTAACCATAATCGTATCGTAAGTCGTTCGATCTGTGTGATATCGACATTGTTTTCCGGTACATCAAAGTAGATGGTGCAATATTCAAGAAACTGCCCCAAGTCATTTTTATATGACGTGATGGTATGCTCCGAGGCGTTTCGCTCGACTTTCAAATAGCGTAAATATTTATCTATGGCTTTCTTCATCTACTCGCAATATGGATACTTTGGAGGTAAAAATAAACAGCTATTACCTGAGATTGTAGGGGCTGATCAGCTAATCATATATTGCGATCTTTCCATTGTGCCGACTCCCCGTTGAAATGATCAGAGAGAACTTGTATTCCAAGCATCTGATACCAGCCAACTCCCAATGGATGCAGTAAGCCGTATCGGAATTTCCACCCGAACCACCGATCAACCGTAAAGCGCTGCAGATACATCAAAAGAATAGCGGCAAGGGCCAGGATAATAAGCTTTGCCGATCCCCATAAAAGTAAGAACGGCAAGCTTAGAATGGGAATAATAAAAGTGATAATATGCAGCAGCCCCATCCCTACAAACAAAATGGGATTATGACCAAAGCCGGCAAAAAAGTTTTTACGAAATCCCTGCCACAGTTCTTCTTTCGATTCATACATGCGACAACTTACGGCATTCTGCCCGTGATACATTTTCATGCGAAATCCGCCTCTTTTAATGTTTTTTGCCAATTCTACATCTTCGACCACTTCTTTTTTTACGGACTGATGTCCGCCGATAGCTTCGTAAGCATTCTTTTTAAAGGCCATAAATTGTCCGTTCGCTGCTGCAAAAAATGGACTCATTTTGCGCCTGAAAAACTGGGGAAGCCATTTCGGAGCTTGATATACATAGCGGGTAGGCAGGAGGGTGAGGAGGGCAAAGTAGACGAGCGGGATTACAGTCCTCTCCCAGAATGTGCCAAACTTTTGCTGTGGCCATAATGTGATAAAATCGACGATGTCACTGCCCATGGCGCGAACAATCTTGGACGTTGCTTCGGGTTCCAGCCAGGTATCGGCATCAATAAAAATGAGGATATCGCCAGGCGCCTGCTCTGAAAGTTGGTGACAGGCCCACGATTTACCCAGCCAGTCATCGGGCTTTGGCCGGCCGCTCATTATCGTTAACAATTCGGGGTATTGTTGACTTAGTGATCCTAAAATTTCAGAGGTTCCGTCGGTAGATCCATCATCAAGAACCAGAACATGGTGATTGGGATATTGCTGATCTATGGCGGAACGAACACACCGCTCAATAGAGTTTGCCTCATTGCGGGCGGGAATACAGATGGTTACTGCCGGAGCCTGTTCGTCGAAATAGTTGCGCGGGGTCGGCGGCAGTGGGGTAAAATCTCGATTATTAAGAAATAAAATGCCGCCCGTAATTAGCAAGTAGCCCAGTGCTATGTAAAGTAATATCATCATTACTAAAAGGTAGCAGTGTCAGCCCTAAGATCAAACAGCTTGCAGCTGATCATTTAAACTATTTAATTGGCAGCTCATGGAAATAATATCTGATTTTTCGAAAGACATACGTCAGCCCCGACATACACCCGGTGGCTACCAATGGTGGTACTTTGATGGGGTTTCTTTGGATGATCGATTTAGTTTCGTGGTAATTTTGTATGAGGGCAATCCCTTTTCCACTCGGTATAATGGGGCACTCGTAGCGGATATTAACCCTTCTCCCGTCGATTATCCGGCAATAAGCATCTCCATTTACGATCAAGGAAAACCAATCTACTATAGCTTTACAGAATTTGACAAAGAGGAGTGCCACTTCCACGAAGAAAAGCCGCACCTTAAAATCGGTGACCATAAAATGAAGGGGGAGTTTAAGGATGGGCAGTTACAATATGAATTACAGCTTGACGAACAACTCCCTAATGGTGATCAACTGAATGGGACTATAATGTTCATCAGTGAGGAAAATGGTAAACTTTTTACTGACCGTGATAAAACCTCCATGGGACACACCTGGAACCTGGTGCAGCCGAGGGCAGATATTTCTGCAGATTTACGTCTTGATATCAAAGGGGAGCAGAAGTCCATCATATTTAAAGGGCAAGGATATCATGATCAGAACGCCGGAAATGAGCCCATGAGAAATGAGTTTGACGACTGGTATTGGGGGCGTTTCCATTTTGACTATGCTACGCTGGTATATTATGTGATGAATAGAAAGGATGAGCAACAGCACCGGGCTTGGCTTATCAACAATCAGAATACAGAAATATTGAAAACCTTTGAAGAGGTTGAGACAGCCGACGAGGGGATTACGTTATTTGGACTAAAGACGGCTCGAAAATTGGGATTCCGTTCCGGTGACGTCGAAATCCGGGTGCAGCAGTCGCAGTTGCTGGACAACGGACCGTTTTACCAGCGCTATAAAAGTGACGCTTTTTTGAAAATTCCTGATCACCAGGTCATTGAATCAACGAAAGGAATCACCGAGTATATTCGTCCGGACCGTATTTACAGCAAATTGTTTTGGCCATTCGTCAACATGCGAATTTGGTTTAAGCCGGAGGGTTCGCACTGGGTACAGCGATCAAAACAGTTGTACCGTTGGACATGGTGATTAGTTTAACTCCTATTTTAAAAAGATAAGATGTCATGCTGAACTTGTTTCAGCATCTAAATCCGTACAGCTATTTGTAGCTACAAAAATGGCTCAAACTCACTGTCGTCAAATCCCGCCCTTTGACGTAACTCATCTAGCATTTGGTCAAGCACGGTTTCGAAATGAGCCGTTTTTTCTTCCTTGGATAATGACTCATTCATCCGAATAGGGCGGCCAACATGCAAATGCAGCTCGGGTTTGCTATGACGAATGGTGTGCATGTAGATCCCGACGGGGACAAAGTCTACATCATCTAATTTGTCGTGCAGCCAGGCTAGTCCGCCCTCAAAATTCATGGAACTGCCTGCAGGCGTAATGGTACCTTCCGGGTAAATGAACAGGCTTGCATGGTCGCGATTAAATGATTTTACGGCATAACGCAGGGAAGTAACAGCGCTTCGCGGGTCATCTCTGTTAATAGAAAAAGCACCTATTTTCTGGAAAAGGGAATAGGTATTCATCTGTTTATCTTCCATGATGGCACGGGCCTGCTGACGAAACCGGTATTCGTTGAGCATCAGGGGTATTAACCCATCCCACCAGGAATGATGGTTTAAGAAGTAAACGGTTTTACATTCCGAACAGGGCTCGTATTCTTGCTTAAGCCATACCGTTTTGAATCTCCATTTAAATAGGAGCTTGGTGTAAAGCCGAAAAATTTTAATAAAAACCGGTGATTCCTTTGCGGGAATAAAATCCACAGCGAAAATATTTGTTGAGTGTTAATGACCTGAATATCTTTAGCCTGCTATAGAGTTTCCAGTATTAAAAAAAGTATTTGCTATGGATCAACAGGCGATTGAAAGTTATGCTAAAAATCATACTACGGACCATTCAGAACTGATAAAAGAATTAATAGGTGTTTCGGATGAAAATCTTGAACACATTGATATGCTCAGCGGACGGTTGGTGGGGCGATTGCTGAGTTTGCTAATAAAGATATCCGGCGCAAAACGAGTACTTGAGGTTGGGACCTTTGCCGGATATTCAGCATTGACGATGGCCGAAGCATTACCTGAAGATGGAGAACTATTCACGTGTGAATACAATGAACGTTACGAAAATATCGCCCGCACATTTTTTGATAAAAGCGAGGCGGGTTCCAAGATAACGCTACTGATGGGCAAAGCCCTGGAAACTATCCCCACTATTTCGGGTAGCTTTGACTTTGTATTTCTAGATGCGGATAAAATAAACTATCCTAGCTATTATAAGATGATTTTACCACGACTTGAACAGGGAGGGATCATGGTAATCGACAATGTATTCTGGAGTGGTGAGGTATTAGATGGCAAATCTGATAAAGGTCGTGCTATCGACCAGCTGAATGCGATAATTCGGGATGATGATTCCGTGGAGCAGGTGATGCTTCCGGTGCGCGATGGGGTAACCGTATTGCGTAAAAAATAAAAAGCCCGAATCCGAGAAACGGATTCAGGCTCTAAATTTAGCAGAGCTTTCTAAAATCAGTCAACGATTTCAATAAGCTCGATATCAAATGTTAAGTCTTTACCAGCCAATGGATGGTTAGCATCGAGCTTAACTAATTCGTCTTCAACAGCAGTAATCTGGACGGGAATAGCCTGACCATCTTCTTGCTGTTGCATCTGCAGCTGCATACCAACCTCCGGTTCGATATTATCGGGGAGATCAGATTTTGCTACTTCCAGCTCCAGGTCTTCTCGTCGCTGACCATAAGCGTCACCGGATTCAATTTCTACGGTGGTTTCGTCGCCTTCTTCCATGCCGACGACCGCTTTTTCAAAACCGGGAATCAACTTTCCTTCTCCCAGTGTAAACTCCAAAGGTTCGCGATCTTGAGAACTGTCAAATACAGTTTCTTCTTCTGTTAATGTTCCTGTGTAGTGCACTTTTACTGTGTCACCGTCTTTAACTTTAGACAAAATACTTTCGGTTTGTTTCTAATTGTCGTGAATGTCTTTGAATATAAGGGTTTTTAGCGAGAATTGAGACCCTATTATTATCGAAACCTTACGGTTCTTAACCGCAATTTATCAAAGCTAGAATCGAGGACAATCGTAAAGTCTAACTTTCCTAAAACCAGTCCTTCTTTTGTTATCACATTTACTCTCCATTTTCCCGGCGTTACATTTTCTTTAAATGTATACCCTCTGAAACCTCCTCTGCGGCCTCCTATAACCTCATAACTGATGTTGTCCGAAGTGCGCCATTCTTCCAGGGATCGATTATAACGTTGCCATTGATGTTGCACTGACTTCGATAAATCGGTTGGGGCAAAAATGGAAGTATAAACAAAAACGGTATCACTGGGAGCATAGTTAAAGGTTTTGTCATAGGTCTCCCAAACGTTAAAAAGGGCAGATTGTTCGTAGGATACCGTAAAAATATTATCCTGTTTCTCTACATTGTGTGCTACAATCCCGTTTTGCAGAGATAGGGGAACAGGCGGAATTAAGTTGAAATAATAGAAGACATTAATGGTCGCATAAATACCTATGATAATTAACGTGATTTTAAAACGTGATATGTCACTGCGTGTTGAGTGACTTTTCCTGTAAATGAAGTTGATAAAAGTCAGCGTTAGCAGCAAACTGACTAATCCTGATAGGATAAAGAGAAAGGTATTCATGACCCCAAAAATGACGGGAGTGAAAAAAGTAAAAAAGGTGAAGGTGACAAAGAAATAGGCTCCGAATTGCAGGTACTTATTGGATATGCGATCTCGCAAAAATTCATTAGATAAAAGCAGAATCACCAGGATGATAAAAAATACCATTGTTCGCGAAAACGTCACGCTCTGAAAGAAGAAAATAACGTAAGCGCTGGAAAGACCACCTAAAAAGAACTGTATCGCCAGCGGCGCATAATGTTGATAGGGACCTAAAATCGTGTTTTCCCACCGACCGTCATCGGCAAGATTATAGATGAACAAACTGCCTGTCAAGCTGATTAGATAAAACAGCAGCACCGAATTGCTGTACCAGCCGTCAATGCGTCCAAGGGTAAGACTATCCCAGATAAACCCCCCGATGAAAAATATCATTGGGGCATATTTTTTATGTTTTATTAGAAAATTTTTGGCAGCAGAAACCAATGGTTTGTATCCAATTTTTTATGAAAATTGAGGACAAAATATAGTATAATGATCAATGATACAGAACCTAAAAAATGAAATATCCCGTTATATTTGTTATAACCATTGCGAACTAAGGAGGATAATGAGATGAAGAAACTTCTAGAAAATTTGAAAACGGTGGCGATCATTGGTTGTTCAGCAAACAAGTACCGAACCAGTTATCATATAGCTAATTATTTGAAAGAAAATGGAATCCGTATCTTCCCGATTAACCCCAATTATGAGGAAGTACTGGGGGTAAAATGTCTTCCAAACCTCGATGAAATTCCCGAAAATATAACCATTGATGTGGTGGATATTTTCAGGGATTCTAAATATACGGCGGATATGGTACGCAAGATAATTGAATGGTCAGAGAAAACAGGACAAAAGCCCGTGATATGGACTCAGCTAAACGTTTCAACTGATGAAGCAAAATCTTTGGCCGAAGACGCCGGGTTTACCTATATAGAAAATGAATGCATGATGGTACAGCACGAAAGAGTTACGGCTTAGAAATCCTCTTCGGCTTGCTCCATTATTTCCTTTCGATCTTGGTGATACTCCTTCAGCTTTTTTGCAAGCAGTCGCTCAATTTGAAGTTCATCTTTCGGGGGGATATAGGTGGTGAAATCGGTAAGCTTATCATCGGCAGTATAATATTCGATGAGTAACACATTTTCTGATTCCCATCGGTAGGCAACTACGTGTTTCCAGCTTACACACTGATCTAAGATGAGAATACCCTTGTCTCTGAATTCCGGGACTATCTTGATAGTTAATCCCAGGAAGCCGAATCCCAGTAGTGACAACCCCGAGGTGATTCCGATGCCGGTATAGGGCCCCAACTGCAAAAGCCCCGTGCGGTAGATGCCGAAAGCGATGATAAGTATGGCGATAATGCTGGGAGCGGCGTCGGTCCAGAATGATCGATACACATATTCAGTTTTATTTACAGCTTGTTTCAGGGAAATCATTTTAAAGGCGTAGCCGAAAAAAAATCCAGCGGCCAAACAGTAAAGAAACATGGTGAAATGAGCGGCAAGATCCTTAGATATGAGTTCGAGCCACTGACCCGCAGAGATGAGAGTAAGTAGGACCATTGCGCTGACAAAGCCATTTAAGACCCTGCGCTGATTGAGGTGCTGAAGACGAAGTATACGGCGGTATCCCATCCAAAACGAAAGCAAAAATGCTACTGCTAACAAGATAAGTATGAGATACATAGAGTGTTTATTATCAATTAAAACTGTTGGAATCCATGGCGTGAACGCCTTACCTTTCGACCTAATATAATAAAAGATGACTATGCAAAGCGATATTTTACCTACGGGAATTGAAGTTTCTAACAGTGATCAGATTTTGGAAATTGATTGGTCTGATGGACATCATTCGGAATACTCCCTGTTTGGCCTTAGAAAGAACTGTCCATGCGTTATGTGTCGCGGCGGACATGGAAATATGAATACCTTTGACCGATCGTTATTTTTTGTTGATCCGACGCAGCATTTTGAGATCGAGGATATCAAACAGATTGGAAATCATGCCATCAAGATATTCTGGAACGATGGCCACAACAATGGCATGTATCAGTGGGAAACCCTGCGCGATATGTGTCCCTGTAAAGAATGCTATCCCGAACAGGAGTAAATAGCGGTTATCTGGTTGTTAATCACTTCTTCGAAAGCAGATCTTCAAGATTTAGCTTGGTTTCCCAAATGGTGGCATCAGAGCTTAATACCGAGTAGGGGACCGGAATCATATGGTCCGGGCGAGCTTGAAAATTCTCGATCAACTTGGTGGGCAGACCCGGATCAACAAATATGAACTCGAATGTTGGAATATCAGCAGATTTTTGATAACTAAAATTTATCTCAGCGGCTTTAGAAAAATCATTGAAGTAGTATAAGTATCGCCCCATATTTTGATTATTAAAAATTGATTTATCCTCAATACCCACTTCAGTGATTGTTGACGATGGGTTCCAGTTCATCTTCATAACAATTCCCTTGTGCTCATTCATTTTGAGAGTAATATGCCGTTGAGAGTCAGAGCTGCTGTCACTTAAAATCTCAAATTCAGGTCGAGGGATTTTCTGCGGAGTTGCCTTTTGATATAACAAATTATTCCGAAATGGTAGCGAAATATCGGGTGGAGTTCCTTTGCTATAATCATCTGATAAAAACTGCTGTGTCCAGGAATCAGGAGCTGGATCACGGCTGACCCAATAAGCTTTATTGGTATCTATATTTTGAACAAAGTTAATACTGTTTTGCTTTTTATGACTTTCGTCGAAATCGGAAGTTATTGAAGCAGCAAGCAAGCAGATCAGTGATAAAGCGAGCATTCCGCCACTCCATTTATATTGATTGTTTTTGATAGTAGACCATATCAGGGGCCAGGTTAATCCGATAAGTAACTGTAGTACAACCATACTTACTGCCAGCATTTCGGTGGTGAGCATGACTTGTACCAGTCTGATGTATGGCGAAATGATAAAAAGTCCCCAAAAGAACGCTATAACTAAAACAGCAGTATATTTCCAGGAATAGGTGGTATGATCAAGTTCGTTCCCTAACGTGATCCATCCTGCGAGTCCCATGAGTGCCGGCCAGGTAAAAATATAGGCGGCTGTGGGCAGATACCAGGCCGTTAGGAGCGAAAGGATAATCCATATGGTAAATGGGCCGCTGATTAATTGTTGGGGCAATAACTTGTCTTGAAACCAGCTGTAAACACCGATAAAAAGCCCTAGATTTAAGAGGGTAAAACCCCAAAAATACCAGGCATGGTTATACACTTCGCCCTGAATAATCCACTGATATTGTGGGTGAAGTGCCTTGATCCCTTGCCAACCGAAATAAGTGATTAATGCTCCAATCGAAATAGTTATCACAAATAATAACAGGCTGCCCAGATATCTACCGATGGTAATCTGCTTTGTCCGGAAAAGATAAATCAGCAATGCAACAAATAGAAGGGCAGTAACGAAGGCTAAAGGAAATGACCAGCCGGACGGATAGTATAGGAGTCCGCCGGCTACATTATTAAAATAAACAAATTCGGTCTCGCTTTGTTGATCGAAATTTATATTCCCAAAATGCCTGATATTGCCCAGAAGGTTGGTACCGTGATGCTGTACCGATGACAGCGATAAGTTCTCGGGCGTATCCAGCATGGTGTGGTAATGCAGAAAATCTTCAGTAAAGGCGAAGTTGAGCCCGTTGAGTCCCGCCCGTTTAGTTACCGACATATCGGTATCGTTGGGCAATAGTTTATAGACGGTATACATCAGCGAATTAGCTACAGGGTAGGGAGTAGCATGAGCAAAATGTGGGATAAGGTGCCCGTTATTTTCGCTTGTCTCAAACATCAGTGAGGGACCGCTGGATCCGCGGGATTCAAAGTTGAGCACGAGGTCGATTTTTCCTACCTCTTCCAATTCCTCCGCAAAAAGTTCCGCACCTAGCAGGCCCCGCTCCTCACCGTCTGTAAAAAGAATCCACACATTGTTTTGCAAGGGGGTTTGTTGTGATTTGATAGCTCTGAGGGACTCCAGTATAGCTGCTACTCCTGAGGCGTCATCACCGGCACCAAGGGTGTTGGGTTTTGAATCATAGTGTGCCATCAGCAAAATAGTGCGTTGAGGATTGGTGCCATCCATTTTGGCAATGATGTTATTCGTATTGCCCACCAAGCCACGATCAAAGCTGCTCCCGATGCCAATACCTGATTGAACCGTGGGATTTAATCCCAGTTGGCTAAGCTCATCTATGATATAGTTTCGGGCACTGTCATTGGCGGCGGTACCGAGCGGCCGAGGGGTTTGGGCCAAAGCTTCTATGTGCTTAAAAGCACGTTCAGCAGAAAACTCAGTTGAAGGAGTTGATTCAGGTTGGGGCGCGGGGGGCTGAATAATATAAGAGCTGAGCCACACTGCAATAATCGCGACAATAAATAAAGTAGCCTGATGAAATTTAGTTGATTTCATATTTGATCACTATGGTTATCTAAGTAGTTGGCAAATTCTCTTTTAAGGATCGTCTGGAAGTGATAAACGCCTTTTTCCCGCTCTACTGAAAATCGCCCCTTGTCATAAGCATCCGATTGCAAGCCTTTTTGAACGAGCTCACAAATTTCAATGTCTTCATCCTGAATCCTATTACTGTATTCGATATCGTCACGAATCATATTTTCGTCATCGGGATTTGCGTAGTAATATTTAAAAATGACTTCGGTTCGAGTAGGAGATACCGGACGAATAACATTTGTCTGCAAGCGGCCCGGTAAAATATTTAGCATAATATTTGGAAAAATGAAGTAGTAATAGGCCTTTCCATCATTGGCTTTATAAATATTATCCCCGTTTTGAAATGGACTATGTTGTAGGGAATACCATTCAGTGGTGTCTGTCTTATACTCTCCGTAGTCGAGCAGTTTTGCCAACTCCGGATGCACGATAGGGATATGGTATCCCTCTAAAAAATTATCAACATAGACTTTCCAATTGCAGTCAATCTGATAAGAATGCTTTTTTACAAATTGAAACTCTGATAAGTCGATGGGGGCAATAGTCTCGGTTATCCCATCAAGAACTTCCGAAAGGGCAGGGCTTTCATTGTGGAGTGATACAAACCGAAAACCCTGCCAGCATTGCTGATTTACAGGTTCTAGCCCAAAGTCTTTTTTGTCGAAGAGGTCCACTTTTTTAAAGTGAGGGACACCCCGCAATGAGCCATCAAGCAGGTAAGTCCATCCATGGTACTGACACTGCAAAACAGAAGTAGTACCTTTTTTTACGGTTACGGGGCCTCCACGGTGCTTACAGACATTATAAAAAGCGTTGATGGTTTCCTCATCAGCCCGTACCAACATCATTGGATTATCGGCTACTTCCAGCATGTAGCTGTCACCTGTTTCAGGTAGTTCATTTTTGTGACAGGCAAGCTGCCAGAATTTAGAAAACAGAGCCTCTTTTTCGAATGCAAAGATGGCATCCGAATAGTACCAGTCCGAAGGAATGGTTTCGGCCTTTTCAATGGGACGCTGTTTTAGATCTGCTGAATGGATGTCTGGAAATGGTCGGGGTCCCATGGTTTATTGTGGATTGGTGGCCCAGACGCTGGTTTCGGTGATAAAACCGCGATCGTGGAGTGAAAGCATATTGCAAATAGCGTTGGCAATATCATCAGCAATAAGTTTTGTGGGATTGAAATCACGTCCACCGCTACCAGCTTTATCGAAGAACGCTGTTTGGACCTCGCTGGGATTAATTTGCATCACACGAATGTTGTGGGGCCGCAGTTCGTCTCTCCAGCATTCGGTCATCCCGCCTAAGGCAAACTTACTGGCGCAATAGGCCGTGCCGCCTTCAAAACCCCGTTTGCCGGCCGAGGAAGAAACGTTGAT
>CAYNKF010000010.1:0-17735 GCA_964397705.1 uncultured Balneolaceae bacterium
GCTACCTCCACCGGTTGCTTGTGGGGTTAATCGGGTAAAGTCACCGAGAGAACGCGATAGCGTAGGTGTTTGGCTAATTTCTTCACTGCTGATGTTTGTGCCTGCACCCGTTCTATCACGGTTAAAGGTTTCGTCAGCTTGAGCTACTACAGAAATTTCGTCGAGTGACATTTCACCTTCTTCCAGGGTAAAGTTGACCTCAACTGTTTCGCTAAGCTGAACTTCAGAAATTTCCTTTTTGTTAGCATTAAACCCTACGAATGTAACTTGTATTTCGTAAGGACCGCCAACTCGAACGCTCTTAAATGAGTACCGTCCGTTAGGTCGAGTTGCGGTACCATAACGGGTACCAGTAGGTTGATGTATAGCTACAACATTTGCGCCCGGAAGTGGTTCGCCCTGAGTATCTACAACAGTTCCTTCAATTGAACCTGATGTAGTCCCTTGAGCAAACATCACCATCGGTAGCAAGAGCATTGCCGCCAGTAAAAATAAGTAACGTTTCATAATCGATAGTTATGTTCGTTTTGATTAGTGATTAGAGTTGTGCCTTTAGAGCACCTGATTTTTAAGCAATATGCAAAATAACAGGCCGTTGAGAACAGAAGATAGTAAGTTAACTCAGTCGCCCTCAATCGGTGGCTAATATAAAAAACTTGAGTGACTTATTATACCCCTGTCTCGCGAATATTAGTATACAAATCCTAAGATTAGCAGAATGTTAACTCTTCCTTTTCTATTAATGATATATCTAGCCTGAAACTGTTTAAAAGTACTTTCCAGGTACTTACCATCTATTAATGCAGTAAGGTTGTGCGTATATATTTTTTCAATCTTCCAAGCTATTAACTTTATATTTTGATAGCAGAAGAGGCATAAAGCGCAGATCCTAACATTTGAACTATCTTACCTCTTCTGATGATAATTTGAATCCTTTTAAAGTACTTTTCTCGGAACTTTCTCTACTGTTTTCATTTTAAGTAACACTGATAGCAATATGCACAAATCTCAAAAAATTAATTCATCTATGAAAAAGCTACTATCCGTTATAATATTAGCGGTTTTTTTAACATTCTCATTAAATACTATTAGTAATGCTCAAGACGCCGACAAAAATCTTGGCGTTGGTTTCATGGTAGGTGAACCTACGGGTTTAACAGCTAAGTCATGGACCGGCAACGGCAATGCGATTGACGTAGGTGTTGCCTGGTCGTTTGGTCGATATGATGCCATCACCTTGCAAGCTGACTATTTATGGCACAATTACAATCTATTCAGTGAAGTTGATGAGGGAAGCTTACCATTATACTATGGTATAGGTGGGCGCCTCGTGCTCGGAGAAAATGACTCCTACATTGGGGCTAGAGTACCAATCGGCATCAACTATCTCTTTGAAGATGCCCCTGTAGGGCTATTCCTTGAAGCGGCACCAATATTAAACCTTGCACCATCAACCGACTTTGATATTGACGGTACGCTGGGTGCTCGCTTTTACTTTTAATTATTAACTGTCAGGAAATAAATTACCAAAAGGGATGCCTGAATATTCGGGCATCCCTTTTTTAATTAAATCAGAATTTCTTCACCCTCTTTGGCCAATCCCACGTCGATAAATGACTCGTTGTGTTCCACTCGCAGGTATTCATCCAAAGCCAGCAGTTTTTCATCATCAGAGTCAGGGTCGTGATGCGTAATAAACAGGCGTTGCACTTCGGCCGCTTTTGCAAATTTCACTACATATTCCCAGGCCGAATGTCCCCACCCTTCTTTCGCTTGATAGGATTTGCGATTATACTGCCCATCGTGGATAAGCAAGTCTACCCCCTGCACAAACTCTTTCAGGCGGTTTTGAAAAGTTGAACCCTCCCCATCAAAAGCTCCTAACTCATTGTCCGGGCAGTAAACAATCTTTTTATCATCCACATGTATTTTATACACTGCGGTTTGAACAGGATGATTAGCCAGCATGAACTCTACCTCATAATGCTTATAATTTATCCGATCTTGTGGTTGAGTTACATACTCCAGATTGGCATCAATCATATCGAGCGTAACTGGGAAAAACGTCTTGGTGAGATGACCATCTAAAATATCTTTACATCCACCTTCTTGTCCCTGATCGGGCATATGTATAGCAAAATAATTTTTAGATCCATAAATAGGCTTAAAGAAGGGAAATCCCTGAATGTGATCCCAGTGCGGATGTGTAATAAAAATACGACCTCTAATTTTATCCGGACGATCTACAATACAATTCCCAAGATTTCGTATGCCCGTTCCGCTATCCAGAATTAACATCTCTTCTGTGCCGGGTATATCAATTTCCAAGCAAGAGGTATTCCCTCCATACTCCATATTCTCCTTGTTAGCGCAAGGAGTGGAACCGCGAACCCCCCAAAACGTAATACTTATCTCTTGCGTAGCATTGCCCATCAAATCATATCATTTTGTGAACTTTTAACCGCTGCAGATCATCATTTTTATTTTTCAAACTTAACCTGTACCCCCAATACAGCTGTAGATGTATTATTCTTCATCAATAATAAAACAAATCAGGAAAAAAGAAATATTCAATTAATCACCTGATTCTTCGCGGATCTGATCCATTTTTTCCGTGATCGAATCCATCTTTTCCTGCTTACCCTCCAACTTTTGCTCAACCTCATCAATTCTATTCTCGACCTCGTCGAGCAAGCTATTTCCACCGCTGGAAGGTTTAAAATAGGTTTTTTTCTCTTTGTACTGCAGTACTTCTTTTTCTAACTGCTTGGCTTCTTTTTTAACCTTATTATACTCTTTGCGCAGCTTTTGGATTTTACTCCTGTCATCGGGATCTAAATCAGCTTTCGCTAACTCTTGATCAAACTTGTCGCCTGATTTTGCTGCACGCATGCGATCATAAATCACATCACAGGCCTCCCGGTACTCCTTCCACATCTTATTTTTGTGTTTGATGGGTACATAACCGGCATTTTTAAACTCTTCCTGCAATCCCTTGGCAATATCTACAGCCTTAATAGGGTCGTCATGCTTGCCTAATTCCCGAAGTTTTTCAAGGATTTCTTTCTTCTTTTCCAGATTTTCTTTGCGCTCCTCCTTTACTTCTTTGAAGTGCTCGCGGCGGCGATCATAAAATTCATCCATCGCCCCTTTGAACTTCTTCCATATTTTTTCTGACTTGTCACGTGGCACCGGACCAATTTTCTTCCATCGATCCATAAAACTCTGCATCTGGGAATGACCCTTCTCAAAATCGTCAGTTAACTTAACTTCATTGGCCTTGTCGATGAGCTCCAGCTTTTGCTGATAATGCTCTTCTTCCTGCTCACGAATTTTATCCTGGTTATTTGCCTTACGATCATTAAATGCATCGGTAGCCGACTTAAATCGTGACCATAGTTTATCCTCGGCACGCTGCGGCAAATTACCCACCTTCTTCCATCGCCGATGAAGTTTATTAATTTTTCGAGCAGCCGTTGCCAGATCGTCCTCTTCCAGCAATGCCTCTGCCTCTTCAATAATCTTTTCTTTCTTATGAGTAAACTTATCTACCTTACTCTGGTGATCGGGATCGTATTTATACTTTCGATCGTAATATTCATCCTGCGCACTTTTATACCGATCCCAAACCTTGTCTGACTTTTCTTTTGGTACTCGACCAATCTTCTTCCACTGTTTGGTCAAATCATCAAACTGCTCCTCAATTTCATCCCAGTTTTCCGTCTCATGCGTCATCGACTCAGCAACATTTTCCATCTTTTCAAGGACGGTCAATTTAAGCATCAGGTTATCTTCTTCTTTCTGACGCTTCTGAACCAGGCGGTCTACCTTGTGATCATTGAAAGTATCGAGCAGTTCCTCAAAACGCTTATCAAGCTCGTCCCCTTTTCCACTGGGCAACGGACCTGTATTTCTCCATTGTCCTTTCATCTGATTAACCCGACGTGTTGCCGTCCAGGTTTCATTAGATACAATCCCTTCAAATTCTTTTAGGAGCTCTTTCTTTGTTTCGAGATTCTCCTGCTTTTTCTTGTCAAGCTCAGCATAATGCTGCTCTTTTCGCTCTTCAAAATCATCAACAATATCATTGAATTTTTTGTAAAGCTTCTTCACCTGTTCCTCATCATCCGTATCCGGACCTTCGGCCCATCGGTGACTTAAATTATTGAGCTCTGCCGCAACATATGACCAGTCATCCTGCTTGGCCAGCTCTTGTGCCTTATTTACAATTTCTTTGTAATAATCCAGCGGACTATCTTCCTCTAAATCTTCTTCATCAGCCTCATCTTCGCCAACTACTCCTTGCTGCTCTTCGGCCTCACTTTCAGTAGTGCTTTCTTCGTCCTGCTCAACCTCAGCTACGACTTCTTCTGTTTTAGTCTCCGAAGCCTCTGGCGCAGGAGATCCACCATCCTGCTCTACCTCAGCTTCTACTTCCTCCACATCAGCTTCATCTTCAGGAGCTTCTTCTCCTTTCTCTTCTTCAGCTGACGTATCCTTTGTTTCAGCTTCAGCCAGATCTGTTTTTTTGTCTTCAATTTGCTGCTTCAACGTACTGAAATCACCTATGGCCTGGCTATTTTTAACCTCATTCTCGAGTGCTGTCAAATCCTCAAGTGTTACATCGCCGGCAAGCGTTTCTTCAACCCTAGACTGCAGCGTTGAAAAAGCATCTTTAAGCTCCGAAAGCTTCTCCTCAAGATCTTCGGGACTTACTTCGCAAAGTTTCTTGCGATTATCTTGATCTTCCCCTTTCAGGAAAAGCTCATTGTTTTTAGTTAATATTACGTATTCATCCTCATACTCATGTTGGGATGTTTCCTTGTTCTCTTCCATAGTAGTGTTCACAAGTACCTCTATTATAACGCTTGGCGATTCGAAATTTTGCTTCTAAACTCTTAGCTCCACGAGAGTTTAAGTTAGTAAGATAATATTTCTATAGAACTTATTACAATCCATCTGGGATACCAAAACATCCGTTCATAAAAAAAGCCGACCCAATTGGATCGGCTTTTAAAATGTTTTTTTGCCCAGTAATTAATTGTCGTTATGAATATAAACATCGTGCGAAGGGTAAGGGAAATTGATACCCTCTTCATCAAAACGCTCTTTTATTCGCTTCGTTAAATCAAACTTCAGCGACCAATAATCCTCTTTTGTAGTCCACGGACGCACAATTACATTTACGGAACTTCCTCCAAGCTCCGAAACTGCAATTTGTGGAGCCGGATCATCCAAAATGCGATCTTCACTATCAAGTACTGCCTTAATCGTTTCCATGGCGTGATCAATATCATCATCATATCCAAAGCCAATGACCATGTCTAATCGGCGAGTATCATTTGCTGACATATTTTTAATGTTTGTACCCCAAACATTAGAATTAGGCAATACCATAGCTACGTTATCAAATGTATTCATTTTGGTAGTTACGAGACCAATTTCTTTTACCGTACCCGAAACACCGGCAATATCAACAGCATCCCCCACATTAAAAGGACGCATTACCAATAGCATTACTCCGGCCGCAACATCCGCAAGGGTCCCCTGCCAAGCTAAACCAACAGCTAAACCGGCTGCACCAAGAACGGCTACCAGACTGGCCGTTTGAATACCTACCATGTTTAATACAAAAATAACAATAACGGTAAGACCAACTATTTTGGTAATCTTGGCCAGTAAAGGAGTTAAAGTAGCATCAATAGTTTCTGATTTTTCGCTCTGCCTGCGAACCTTTTTGCTTAACCAACCGACTACACTCCAACCTACAATCAGCACAAAAACAGCAGCTAATACTTTAAGCCCGTACTGAACTAATATTGGTACAATACTTTCAACAATTGAATTAATATTTTCCATGCTTGTCCCTCTATCTTTAATTTACGTTTTAAATAAAGAAGGCAGCCCTGTTGGACTGCCTTTTCAGTATATTATTAACTATAATATTATTCGTTAACAATTTCACGTATTTCAGAAAAGCCTTTCTTCACATCCTTCCAGAGCTTTTCACTATCCGCTTTTATTTCCTCAAACACCTCATCGCCTGAGTCCTTAATCTTATCCAGCTTTTTACGCAGACGTGAGCGTTTCTCCTTCAGATCATCCATTCGCTTTTCGAGGTTGGCTTTCAGATCTTGAGACTCCTTATTAACTCGTTTCTGGAGCTCATCAATCTGTGTATTCCATTCTCGAAGTTGCTTCTCTAGCTTATCAATGTATTCCTCTCGTTTAGCCATAATAATATTATTTTTTGTTTGAGTTTATAATCTCACCTACTCTAAGTGACTGCGCAGCATCCACGCTGTTTTGGAATGCACGTGCAACCGTTCTGTTAACAGGTCAACAGTTGCTTCGTCTTCCGCTTTGTTAGCGGGCTCAAGTGCCTCACGTGCAGTACGCAATACTTGCTCATTACCTACCGCCAAACGACGAACCATCTCCATCGCTTCCGGCTCATCCTGCTGCTCATCAATAGAAGCTAATTCATTGAATTCAATAAATGTACCGGGAGCTCGATAACCAAGTGCTCGAATACGTTCTGCAATTTCATCTATAGCATCTGCTAACTCAGTATACTGTTCTTCAAATTGCTCGTGGAGCGAATGAAACAGCTCACCGGTTACATTCCAATGATAATTATGTGTCTTTAAATATAACATATATGAATCTGCCAATACCATTGAAAGAGCGTTGGCGATCTCTTTACGATTCTCTTCACTAATTCCAATATTAATATCCATATTTTTATCTCCCTTTGTCATGGCACTCATAACTGAACACCTTAATACCTTTTCGTTCTAATTATTTCTACAGTCGCAGTTCATACTGCAGTAATAACGTTTATTTTTAGTCTTGAAAAACTCTTTTAAGAGTTCGCAAAAGAACTCTTTAACATCCTGTAATAACATGTTACTCTTTTATTTATATGATTACAATATCAATACAGGAATATGGGGCTAATCATTCCAAGAAACCAATAGAAGGTACTTATAACCAATATAGGTATTCCCCGATAAATTAGGAATTGCAGAATCGAAACAGTCAAAAATTAATTTGCAGGTTCAACAAAATCTGGGAAAATTCAGAACCGTCTTCGACGGGATAAATATAGTTGAGCTGCACTTCAGAAAAATCCGACGGAAAGATATTAATGCCGCCAATAACAGATTCAGAGCTGGTGCCGATAAAATCACCATCAAAATAATCCCAGCGGGCTAGCAGCTGCATCTTGGGCGTTATAAAGTATCCTCCTGTCACATAGTATCCGAATGGATTATATTCCGGACCGGCATCGGCATTAATTGTTGAATAGATGAATTCACCGGCCAACATCATTTCCTTATAGCTAATGCGCGTATCTGCACCAAGCAACAGCTGTTCACCTTCAACCTGCGACAATAATCCCGCCCCGCTTGTAGCACTTTTACTTTGCTCGTAGGAGGCATTTAATCCCATCACGAAACTATCTCCTGCACCGCTTCCTAAACCCGAATTCGTTTCCAGGCGCGCTGTATACAAAAACTGATCATCATCATTTTGGTTGGGGCCAAACCCATTGCCGTTAAACATGCCGGCAGTATATTTAAACATCCCATCAGCCAACTTGCCTTGTAGTTGAAATCCCAGCTGTCGTTTGGGAGCCAAATAGTTAACTACTGATGATCGATTTACGAAATCGGTGGCCGCTGCTCCGGTTAAATACTCATAACTGAAAGGAGATTTAAACAGCCCCGCTTTTACTGAAAAGTTTGGCGTCAGGTTATAATACATATTTGCATCAAGAAGAGCGGTGCTACTCACAAAATTTGTCTGTAGCAGGTAGCCAAATTTATCATCAAATTCTCCATATACTTTTATGCGTGCATTGCCTATCGAAAATCCATTTTCACCATTAACACGCTCAAACTGATAGTCACCAATAGTTTGGAGCAAGCCTCCTATAGAGAAATATTCTTTTTTAAACTGATCTTTAAACTGTTCAAAGTCAGAGGATTGATCTTGGGCTTGTACTGAAATCCCAAGAAAAAAGAAAATTCCTACAAAAAGGATTGATCCAATAATTTTTGTAGCGTCTGTTTTCATGATAGATAGTATTCCTTAAGGAGTATATCAGCTTTCAATAATACTGGTTCAAAATCAAAAAAATAACTAAAGTGCCATTCCGCCCAAGTGACTTTACTCGGATTGTGCTTCTTTTTTCCATCGAAATCGATCGATCAGGCGCATCATATCAGCGGGAATCTTAGCCTCAAACTGCACTTCCTTTCCATGACGGGGATGCTTAAATGCTAATCGATATGCATGTAATGCCTGACGATTAATCAAAGGCTCCCCCTCTTCTTCGGGCGCATAATGCTGATCACCAACCAACTGGTGACCAATATGCTCAAACTGTACGCGAATCTGGTTTTTTAGTCCTGTGTCCAGGTGTACTTCCACCAACGTATTCTCCAAAAAGCGCTCCTTAACTTTGTACGACAATCGCGCCGGAGTAGCCCCTTCTTCCTCGGGATCAACAACAATATTGCGGAAACCATCTTTAATAAGTTTTAGGTGGTGCTCCAAGACACCTTCATCCTGTTCAACGATACCGCGTACCATCGCCAGGTAGGTCCGTTTCGGCTCATGATTGCGAAACTTCTCAACAAGGTCATTGTAGGCACGCTCATTTTTAGCAAACACCATCAGCCCACTAGTATAACGATCAATGCGATGCACCACGCCTACGCGCACCCCATGTTTGGCAAGGTGATCTGCTACAAGATCGAATAAATTCTTGACGTTGCTATCAGGGATTGGCACTGCAAGCAATCCTGCCGGTTTGTCGACGACAAAAATATCTTTGTCCTGCTTAACAATATAGAAAGGTCTTTTTTTAGCCATCACAAACCAGGTCCGAAGCTGCAGATAATATCAAATCAACTATGATTCAACATCATGTACTTCCTTAAGAATAGCTTCAGCTTCCTTATCATCCTTCTGCATTACCCGATGCTGCAGGTTTGTAATAATTTCTTGTTGCGCCTTGTCAAAAGCCATCTCTCGCGCTTCCTCTTCCGTACCTGTTCGCAGAATCTCAAACACATCATCCGCACGAATAATACTGTAGAGTTTATCTTCATTAAATGCGTGTGAACGCAGCTCTTCATACTCCTTAAATAGCTCAGGAAACTCATCGCTGCTTTCCGCACGTTCTATAATTTCGACATCCTCGGGACCTTCAGCGCTAAGTGGGGTTTTACAGAGATAGAAAAACTTGTGCTTATAATTCATAATCGAAAATCTTAGTCAATTTTTAATACCAATAACATTCAAACCGCTTTAATGTAAGAAAAAATCTACGCACCTTCGTAATTCTCCATCCACAAAATTTAATTAACTGCATACTCTTTGCAACATAACCGACCTCAAAAAAAATCAGGCAGCACATAATTAACCATTTTAGTGCTTTTTTATTGAACGATGTTACTTACCTGCCAATAACCAAAGAGTCTGCCTCCAATTTAATTATAAACATAAAATTGCCATCTAATGCCGGCAAAACCTCAGACCTATCGGAACTTGGACTGTATACGCAAATCGAAAGTTCAGTTCATGAAAATTAAAAGTATAAGAGGTACGCCAATTAACAACGTCCCAATAGCAACTTTCGAAACCTATGCAAGAGAGTGATAAACGTTGGCAAACTTCCTACATCCCTGTAATTTCTCGGAGTATAACTGTGTGTAATCAACATAATATCTCCCGAAAACCTGAAATGTATATTGACTCAAGCTTGTTAAACAAAATGCGAGATTTGAGAGAAAAATAATTTGAAAAAAATAGTGGTTTCATAAAATACTCGCACCAAAAAGCCTATTTATTCAAAAAAAGGAATACGCAAATAAAAAATATTTTGGCAAATGTCATTCGAAATAATTTTTGTATTTGCTCTTCTTGGAGTTGCTCTATTATTATTTGCAACTGACTATGTATCCTTTGATGTAGCTTCTATAATTCTGTTGGTTTGCCTCTTAGCCTCGGGTATCCTTACACCGGAAGAGGGATTTGCAGGGGTAAGCAATCCGGCCACCATTACCATCGCTGCAATGTTTGTCATAAGTGAAGGCGTTCGCAGAACAGGGCTGCTCAATAAAGCCGGCAACTTTTTTTGCGATAAAATGGAAAAAAATTACTGGCTGTGGCTTTTTATCATGCTGCTGTTTGTCAGTTTTGCATCATCATTTATGAACAACACAGCAGTAATAATGATATTTATTCCGGTGGTGATTGACATAGCTGCCCGAATTGGCGTAAGTGCCTCAAAACTGTTAATGCCTTTGGCCTTTGCAGGCATAATGGGCGGAATTAACACGCTTATCGGTACTTCCACAAACCTGCTTGTCAGCTCCATTGTTCAGGATCGCGGGGGACAAGCCTTTACCATGTTTGATTTTGCGCCGATGGGCCTCATTTTGCTTACCGGTGGCTTTCTATATATGTATTTGGCGGGGTATAACCTAATTCCTTCTCGTCGCCAAGACGAAGAGCTAACAAAAGACTTTGAAATGCAGGGCTACCTGACTGACCTGTTGGTTGAACCAGAATCTAATCTAGTTGGCGAATTTTTAGATGAGGAAAACCTCACGAGTGCACTCGATCTTGACATCCTGCGTATTTTTAAAACAGCTAGCGACTCATCTGCTACACGTACCAAAACAAATATTGAAGCCGGGGACATTCTTCGGGTTCGGGGAAGAGCCTCAGAAATTGACAAACTTCTCAGGCGAGAAGATTTTTCTCTTGTTCCCAGCTCAGAATGGGTCGATGTAGATCTCAAACACGGTCGGGATGCTTTGGTAGAAGCCGCTGTAGCTCCCGAATCAACGCTTGAGGGACGTAAACTTAAGGATATTGACTTTTATGAACGATTTGGGGCTATCCCGTTGGCCATCCGCCACCACGGAGAGCTTAAACAGGAAGAACTGAAAGAAGTTCGTATTTCCGGTGGCGATACGCTCCTGCTCAGTCTAAGTAGTGATCGTCTACAAGATATCAGCAACGACCCCTCATTTGTCATATCATCCGAAGTAGATATAATGCGTCCCCGCACGGACAAAACTTATACCGCATTAGCCATATTAGCCGGTGTTGTTGGCACCGCGGCCTTCAATCTTGCTCCTATTGTTGTCAGCGCCCCGGCCGGTGTTATTCTGATGATATTAACCGGCTGTATTACCACTGAAGAAGCCTATAATGCCATCAACTGGAAAGTAATTATGCTGCTTATTGGAGTACTACCATTGGGAACGGCCATGGATAAAACAGGAGCAGCAGGCCTAATAGCCGAATCCGTAATTTCCGTGCTATACGATTTTGGTCCTATTGCGGTCTTGTCAGGATTTTACCTGCTTACCATGTCGATAACAGCCATTATCTCCACAAATGCTTCTGTAGCGCTTCTGGCACCCATTGCCATTCAAGTAGCTAATCAGATTGGAGTGAATCCCGAACCCATGGTTTTAGCGGTTAGCTATGCCGCCTGCCTGACTTTTATTACTCCGTTCGGACATCATGCCAACACTCTTATTTATGGTGCCGGACAGTACAAGTTTACCGACTTCACAAAAGTTGGCCTTCCACTAAACCTCCTTTTCTGGATTCTCGCCACAATCTTTATTCCTATAATATGGCCATTATAAAATCTATATTATGAGCTGGTATTTTATTTCAATAGACAAAAACCCTCAATAACTGTTATCTTTTGAGTTCAAATTACGACACCCGGATCATATTGATATATGGAAGAATGGCTACGAAAGACATTTAGAATTGCTGAGTGGTTACCTGACTATGACAGCCAAAAGTTTGGTGGTGATCTCACAGCCGGGTTAACAACCGGTGTTATGTTTATCCCGCAGGGAATGGCCTACGCTGTAATTGCAGGAGTTCCTCCTATCTATGGTCTCTATGCCGGTGTTATTCCCCTGCTCATTTATCCCTTGTTAGGAACGTCCAAAAACCTATCTATCGGTCCTGTAGCCATCGATATGCTTATTGTAGCTGCAGGTGTTAGCCTACTTGCTGAGCCTAATACCGATCGCTATATCACGCTCACAATTTTGCTTACGATGATGGCCGGGGGCATGCAGCTCTTAATGGGATCAATGCGGCTGGGATCTGTGCTCAATATTTTCTCACGACCGGTTATTGCCGGTTTTACCCTTGCAGCTCCCATCATTATTGCATTTAGCCAAGTCAATAATTTATTAGGAGTCGAGCTTTCCCAAACCCAGTACATTTTTGTTCTTATTGAAGAGCTAACCTGGGAATTTGATCAGATACATTGGCAAACATTTTCTTGGGGGCTCATCGCTATCGTTATCATGGCGATTGTTCGATATGTGAAACCTATCTTCCCCATTTCAGTGGTTATCTTAACCCTCAGTATTCTCTTATCGTGGATATTAGGAGCTAATCAGCTCGGAATCCAGCTAGTGGGTGATATTCCAACAGGATTACCCGCGCTTTCACTGCCGGCCATAAATTTTAATAATATGCGCGAACTTTTGCCTACCGCCCTTACCCTGGCGCTTGTGCAATTTATGAGCGTAGCATCGCTGGGACAAACGTTTGCAAAACGCCATAACTACATCATTGATGCCAATCATGAGCTGGTAGCCATTGGCGCCTCAAATTTCCTTGGTAGCCTTTTCAAATCCATCCCCGTATCAGGCAGCTTTTCCAGATCGGCGGCATCCGAGCAAGCCAATGTTCAAACTCCTCTAGCCAATATTATAACATCGGTCGTAATCATCGCTACGCTCCTGTTTTTAACACCGATTTTTTACTTCCTGCCAATGCCAATACTGGCAGCTATAATTATTGTTTCGGCTCTTAACCTCATCGATATCGGGGAATTTAAATTTCTTTATAAAACCAAGCGTAGTGAGGGATTCATTGCAATTTTTACCGCGGCATGTACCCTTTTAATTGGTATTCAGGAAGGTATTTTGCTTGGTATTGTTGCCTCTATGATTCATATGCTTTACAAATACAGTCGTCCCAATGTGGCAGAGCTTGGGATTATTCCAGGTACACGCTTGTTTAAAGATTTAGAACGTAATCCCGAAGCCAAACCTATTAATAGACTAATGATTCTTCGGGTAGATGCCTCATTTTCTTTCGTTAACGCTGACTTTTTTCGGGATTATATCATCAAAAAAAGCCGGGAGCGAAATAAGTCAACACGCTATGTTATTATTGATGGCAGTACCATAAATACCCTCGATACTACAGCTGTTGAACAAATAAAAACAATGGTAGGCACCCTTAAAAATTGGGATATTGAACTTTACATCACCGGACTTAAAGGACCCATACGGGATGTAATCGACAAATCAGGATTACGCGAATTTGTGGGCGAAGATCATTTTTACCGAGATCCTCATGAAGCCGTTTCCCACGTACTCAAACTCATTGATGAAGAGGACGAAAGTTCTCGGCTGTCCTCTTATAAAGATGTAATCGACTAATTACTCTTCCATCTTTTGCAACAGCTCGGGAATCATCATCCACCGAAAACGTGCTGTCCCGGGTTTTACCTGCTTCCACTTTATAGCCGGATGCTCAATGCAAACCAGTCCGCCCGAAGGTATCCTTGCCACATATTCTCCTTCTCCATTACACAACAGAGAAACTGTTTCTTCGAGCAACGGATTATGCCCTACAATCATGATTCTATCTGTATCTTCAGAAGCCTTTTGTACCACAGACAGATAATCACGTGCACCGCCATAATAGAGGTCTTCATTCTCCCTCACGATATCAGATTCCAAATCAGCAGCCTTTATCAGAAGATCGATAGTTTCTTGTGCACGCTTCGCGGTAGAGTACTCAATATATGCAGGTTGTACCCCGGTTTTCTTGATAAACAACCCCATCCGCGAGGCATCAATACTTCCCTGTTTAGCAAGCGGTCGATTAAAATCTTTTTGACTTCCCCTTCCATGCGATGATTGGGCATGACGCATGAGCATTATTGTCTTCATGACTTTCTACGATTTAAGTTTATAACCAATCTACAACTGTTAATAAATTACGCTTTTGAGAACATATTTATTTTAAGAATATGTTTTGGAGCAAAATAGGTTAGTGTAGCACCGCGAGCCAGCATAAAAAGGGTCATCCCCAACCACAGAGCATGATTACCTAAATAATGTACGCCAACAGCATACGAAGGAAGAAATACAACCAGCGTAGCAATGATCATAGAGTCGCGCATGGGACCGGTTGCCGTAGCACCAATAAAAATGCCATCCCAGATGTATGAAAAACTACTCACCGTAGGTCCGGCAATGGTCCACAGAAAGTAAATCATGGCAGTATCGATGACATCTTGCTGATTGGTAAAGATCTGCAATATCCGCACGTCAAAAATGGCGTACGCCAGCGACGCCGAAACACCAATGCCTATTCCCCAAATAAAGCAATATTTTACAGCCAGCTTTACCCGCTTTTGTTGATTTGAACCTGTATAGCGTCCAATTAGACTTTCAGCGGCATAGGCAAATCCGTCAATGCCGTAAGAGACAAGCATCCAGAGCTGCAAGAGTATAGAATTGGCGGCCAGTACCACATTTCCGAACTCGGCAGATTTTGCCGTAAAAAAGGAAAAGGTAAAAATGAGACATAGCGTACGGATAAAGATATCACGATTGACGGAAAAGAATTCTTTAATGGCTTCCAACTCAAGCAAGAGATCATGTACATACCCACTCAGCCAGTTTCGGTATTTGTAGATCAGCAGTACCACTGCCAGTATTATTCCCGCATAGCGTGCAATTAGCGTGCCCAACGCAACACCGTCTACGGTCATGCCCATCCCGTAAACAAATAACACATCAAGTCCAATATTCAAGCTGTTCAGAAAGATGGTGACAATCATGGGATAGCGAGCATTCTGCATCCCCAAAAACCAACCGTTAATGGCATAGAGACTTAGCGTTGCAGGAGCAGTAAAAATGCGTATTTCAAAATAAATACGGGTATAACGCTCTACTTCGGGGGATGCTTCTACCAACCAAAAACTGAGATCGGCAATCCATGCCTGCAGTAATACGATTAAAACTCCAAAAACAATGGCCACAGTTAATGCACGTGCCAGCGTCATGATGCTATCGGTCTGATTTTTCTCTCCGAAAGCCTGTGCCGTAAGACCTGTGGTACCCATCCGAAGAAAGCCGAATCCCCAGAAAATAAAGTTGAAAATCATACTCCCTACGGCAATAGCCCCAAGATAATAGGCTTCTTCCAAATGCCCTACCAAAGCCGTGTCAACCGCTCCAAGCAAAGGCACAGAAAGGTTGCTTATGATATTGGGAATGGCCAGATTTAGAACTTTCCGATTCAACGGACTTGCAGAAATTTGTCGTTTACATTAACGCATGAATTGTTAGCACAGGCATTTTCGAAATGGCTAAATATAACCTAATACTAATAGAATTACGACTTTGTGCAACCGGTTATTTACGTTCTTTATTTATTGATATCATAGAATTATATCACCAAACTGTCTTTTTACATTCAAATAGAAATCAGACCATAGAATTCTCATGGAATTAAGTTACTGGCAAAGCCGATGGCAGAAAGGAAATATCGGCTGGCACATGGATACTGTCTATCCGCTGCTACCCCAGATCTGGAATCATCTTAGGATAAGCTCTGATGCGCGGGTTTTGGTACCACTCTGTGGTAAATCTCTGGACTTGCTATGGCTTGCCGATCATTGTGATACCGTTACCGGCGTTGACATATCCCCAAAAGCCCTGCAACACTTAATGCAACAACACCACGAATCATTTGTTAAGGATACCAGTCACGGGTTTTCGATCTATCGCTCTGATTCTCTGGTGTTATGGGAAGGAGACTTCACGAAACTACCGCCTGAACAAATTCCTACTCAGCACCTCATCTATGACAAGGCATCTATTATAGCATTGCCTGCTGAAAAAAGAGAACACCATGCTGAAAAAGTGATTGAACTCAGTGATCCCAACACCCAAATAGTGATACAGACCTTTGAATATAATCAAAGCGAGATGACCGGGCCGCCCTTTTCGGTGGATACACAAGAACTTAAAAGGCTGTTTGGCCACCGGTTTAAACTTAAATGCTTACACGAACAATCAAAGCTTAAAGAGCTGCAAAAATTTATGCGGCGGGGATTATCTTCTTATCTAACAGAAAAAGTTTTCCATTTGAAACCATCAAATAGTATATAAGGCCATGCATCAGGCTTGAAAATTAATATCAGAAAAAAAATTCCATTTTAGACTTGCAGTTGCATATCAGCAAGTCGGCATGTATTTTCAAAGTCATATTTTCAAAAACCACTTTAATTATACACGTATCTGCACATGGATATTGAAAAGCGTAATAGAATATTAAGTATTGTACTGGCAATAGTCATCGTTGTATTAGGGTATTGGCTGTACCACTCAATTATTGATCCTTACCAAGAAGTTATTGAGCGCGAACAGATGACCGAGAAGGTACATCATCGCATGGGACTAGTCCGCGATGCTTTGGTCCAATATGAACAAGAGAAAGATAATTTTCCTCCTACTGATGGTGGACTCGATACTCTTGTGACCTATTTGAAAACGGATTCACTTATGATTGCTAATGGGGATTCTCTTTTCGCACCCATAGAACCAAACAAAAGCTACAATCCGGATTCGCTGATATATTCTCCTCGACCACCCCACAAAAAGTTTGAATATACGCTCAACGATACCCTCCGTCCCGCGATTTACCTGCTAGAAGATCCTGATACCGAGGATCGCATCGGGTCGCTCGAAAATACGACCGAACTTAATGCAGCCAGTTGGGAATAATGACAAATGGAGGAACAACATCCTTGCTTAGGACTTTGCTTTTTTGATAATCGGCTCTTTTATGCTGTTAACGATCCAACAAGTCCACATAAGCTGGCACGTATAGGATGTTATGATTTCAACTTTGATATTACCGAAACGCTGCTTGGAAACTCCGAGCAGCATTTTCGGGGTATCAAGCAAACGATTGATCAGTTCAAGGAAGAATACGAGATTCGACATCTTCGCATTCTTTCACTTCCTACCCAAGAATGCTGGACCTCGGTTCCCAAAATCGTATATGACGATTCTGATGAACGAGAAAAGCATATTAATATCTTGATGAGCGGAGTCGACCGCAAGGACATCCAACCCACTTGGTATACCTTAAGCAATCAAGATTACAAGTTTCTATTACTGCGTAATAATCAATCTTTTGACGGATTTCAGAAATTAGCCGGCAACACCTCCACAACCGATTTGATTAGTGATTTTGAAATTGGATTGCGCTGGGTACAACACGCAAATCCCGGGGGATCTTTTATGACGATTTCCTGTTACCAAAACTGTATTTCCGTAGCTTCGTTTATACTTGGCAAACTGCGTGGTGCTACCTACATACCCTACGATGAAGTTCAGGATCTACCCTATTTATGGTTGCAACATACGCAACAGCTTAATTGGATGGGCGGCCTGCACGAAGAGATTTACGTCTATGGCCAAAATGCTTTTCAAATTATTGAGATTCTCGAACCCTTCTGGGATGAGGCCGGAACCATCACCAAAATGGACACGCTTGAGAAAATAAAGGTAGAAGCTGAAGAACATACTTATGGCTTCAACCTCGAGGCGGCTTTCCCTGCGATTAGGTTAGCTCTC
>CAYNKF010000011.1:0-17054 GCA_964397705.1 uncultured Balneolaceae bacterium
AATGACGGATCCAGTCATTTTTGACAGCCATTTTTGTCCATTTTCAGCATCGCCTTTAACCATTTGCTTCTCTCCGCTTCCGGGTTCGGGAATACTGATGTCTATCTTATTGACCTCTCCGTATTTTTCAAGCTGGTCACCAATTTCTTCTTTATTTCCAACCACAAGAATTTGAAGATTATCGGGGTTTAGGTATTCTTGTGCTACCGCCTGTATATCTTCGATGGTTGTAGCTTTGACCCCTTCGATATACTGTTCAAAAGCATCAGCTGGAAGCCCGCGATACTCATTTGACATGCGTTCACTGAGTACCTCCTCATAGCTGTCATACTCAAATACTGAGGAATTGAGAATCTGATCCTTTACGTCCTGAAGCTCTTGTTTTGTAATCGGCTCATTTTGCAGACGTTCAATCTGTTCGATGATGGCATCAATAGCATCAGCCGTTGTAGAGCTTTTGGTCATAACGCCGGCATAAAACATACCGGGATAGAAACTGTTCATTCCATATTGGCCAAATACCGAATAAGCCAATCCCATTTCAGTACGAACGACCTGCATTAGTCGGCCTGAAAATCCACCACTAAGCACGCGGTTCATCACCTGCACTTTTGCATAGTCGGGATTATCGCGCATTCCGCCTAAATGCCCCATCATTACAAAGCTCTGGTTCACATCTGATTTTTCAATAAAGTTGATTGAGCTTTGAGGTTCATAGTCTATTTCAGGGAACTCAAGCATTGATTCATCTCCGCTCGGTAATTTCCTAAACGTTTTACGAAGCTTCTGCTTAATCTCTTCCGTTTCAAAATCTCCTACAATACCAACCATCATGTTACTTGCCGAGAAGTGCTTATCATGAAACTCGATTAAATCTTCCCGGGTAATATTGTTAATGGTTGCATATTCTGTTGTTCGGCCATAGGGAGAATCTTTCCCGTAAATAAGAGCCTGAAACTCTCGAATACCAATCTGCTGGGGATTATCATTCCGGCGCGAAATGGAAGATTTTTGCTGGGTTTTAGCCAGCTCGATTTTATCTTCGGGAAAGACGGGATTAGTCAACACATCGATGAATACAGGAAGCAGATCATCGAAATCTTCCTTTAACACATCCATGCTCGCGTTTCCGCTGGTGAATCCAATACCGGTTTCTATACTGGCTGCCCTGTTCTCGAGCAGTGTATTAAGAGAGTCGGCAGGATAAGTTTCCGTTCCGCCGGATCGCATAACAGTACCGGTAATAGAAGCAAGGCCCGTTTTATTATTGGAATTTAGAACTCCACCGGTCCGAACTCGTGCGTTAACATTGATAAGGGGAAGTTCTTTGTCTTCCACCAAGTAAAATGTCATGCCGTTTTCGGTAGTGAATGTTTCTACCTCTGGCTTTTGAAAATCATTTAGTTCAGGAAAATCCAGGTTGGTGTGTGGATTTGTATTTGCGGGCTGTTGCGAATCGGCCATTTGTTCGGTTTGCGAACAGGCGAATGCAAATACAGCCATAAGTAAGAATAAGCTTAACCTCTTCATAATAGCAGAATTATGGTTGTTCAAAATTTTAGAAAATGATGAGTTAGTTATTGGCATCAGCAACCTCCTGATCGGATGAATTGTCTTTATTTACAATAGCACCCACCGTTCGATTGTCTTTGGTCAGATATTCATTGGCAACCCGCTGAATATCATCAACCGTTACTTCGTTGAGCTTTTTGATATCGGTGAAGACTTTTCGCCAGTCGCCACGAAGATTTTCCGCGGATGCAAGAGCAGAAGCCAGCCCGGAATTAGAGTCTAGACTTCGTATAAGGTTGGCTCGTGCATTGGTTCGTGCCCGGTCTAAGGCCTCTTGTGAGATTTCTCCATTTTTAATTTTTTCAATTTCTTCCAAAATGGAGGTTTCCATCGTGTCAACGCCAACTCCCTGATTTGGGATAGCAAGTGTTGCAAATAGGGTTTCATACTTTTGACCGGGATATCCGTTAAAGGCACTAACTTGTAGAGCGGTCTGTTCTTCTTCTACCATTCGTTTGTAAAGCACAGAGGTACGTCCACCGGATAGAATACTGCCCAGCAGTTGAAGGGCTTTTGAGTCGGGATGATCTTGTGCTACCGTGTGATATCCCATTATAAAAAATGGTTGTGATTGTCCCTCAATGGTGAATCGTCGCTCTCCGCGTTGTTCTGGTTCTTTAGTATAAACAGGAGGTGGTTCGGGGCCTTCCTTCATATCACCGAAATATTCTTTGGCCAGTTGTTTTGCTTGCTGAGGATCTACATCGCCTGCAATGGCAAAAGTGATGTTATTAGGAACATAGTAGGTATTATAGAATTGGCGCGCGTCTTCCATAGTGGTGGCTGTAATATCGGAGTGCCAGCCTACAGTTGGACGCCCATAGGGATGGGCCGTGAAAGCGACAGCTGCAAATTCTTCAATCAGACGGCCGATTGGCTGCGATTCTGAACGCATACGACGCTCTTCTCGAACCACTTCCTTTTCCTTGTAAAACTCACGGAAGACCGGATTTTTAAATCGATCCGATTCGAGGCTAAACCACAGTTCCATCCTGTTTTCGGGAAGGCTATAAAAGTAATTTGTTCGATCCTGACTGGTAGTGGCATTCATTCCGGTACCGCCGTTACGATCGATAATTTCGGAGAACTCGTTATTAACAACGTATTCTCCCGCTTCTTCCTGGAGCTCTTCAAATTGACTCCATAGCGTATCCATTCTGGCGGAGTCGGTTTGCGTACTGTACTTTTCGGCTAACCATTTTTGATAGGTATTATCGAGTTCTTCAAGAACTTTCTTTTCTTCCTGCCAGTTATTAGTACCAACAGTGTGAGTTCCTTTAAAAGCCATGTGTTCAAAAATATGAGCCATCCCGGTGTGCCCAACAGGTTCGTTTGCTCCGCCCACATTCACGTAGGTGGCAAAACTGACAACTGGTGCAACTGGACGCTCAATAATAATGAATGTTAAACCGTTATCGAGTGTGAATTCGGTAACTTTTTCTTCGAAATCGTCTAAGGATTGTGCGTTTGCGGATGGTGTAGCAAGATAAAATCCCAGCAGCACTACCGTAAGCGACATGAGAACGCGTCGTAGCATTTTTTCTCCGTTTTATTATTGGTTAAATGATATGAATTTGATGTGATAGATATTATAGTTTCGAACTATATTGATTTTTTAAGTGAAGGACAAGAATTTAAAACAGTTTTAACGCTATATTTATATACGTTGTGAGTATGCTTAGTTCATTTTGGAATGTTATATTTACTACGAAAATATTAAAAATTACTTGTAAGAATTAACTATGTACTTTAAGCAGATTTTTGAGGAGAAATTAGCACAGTATTCCTACCTAATCGGATGCCAAGCTACTGGCGAAGCTATTATAATTGATCCGATGAGGGACATCGATCGGTATAAAGAAATTGCCCAAGAAGAAGATCTGAATATTATAGCTGCGGCAGAGACCCATATTCATGCTGATTACTTAACTGGTCTTCGTGAATTTGCTGAAGAAGGTATTAAAATATATGCCTCGGATGAAGGCGATGAGGACTGGAAATATGAATGGGTAATAGGAAGTAATTATAATTACGAGCTTGTTAAAGACGGAGATCGATTTAGCATAGGAAATATTCATTTTGAGGTTAAGCATACCCCCGGACATACGCCTGAGCATGTCAGTTATACGGTAACAGATGGAGCAGCAGCAAATGCCCCTATGGGCATGCTTACCGGCGATTTTGTTTTTGTGGGTGATGTCGGTCGGCCAGATCTGCTTGAAACAGCAGCCGGGCAGAAAGGAGTGATGCAGTCATCTGCGCGAACATTATATAAATCAGTAGAGAAGTTTAAATCCATGCCAGAGTATTTACAGGTATGGCCCGGACACGGATCAGGCAGTGCATGTGGAAAGGCTTTGGGATCTGTCCCTGAGTCTACGGTGGGGTATGAGTTGAGGTACAATCCATCTATTAAGGCATCGGAAAGTGAACAAGAATTTGTTGACTTTATTTTGGAGGGACAACCAGAACCACCACTCTATTTTGCCCGCATGAAACGTGATAACAGGGGCGGCCCTAAAGTTCTTGGCGATCTTCCTCATCCCCAAAAAATGACCGTAGAAGGATTGTCGAACCGGGCAAGACAGGAGGGGAGTGCAGTAGTAGATACACGCGAACGTACTGATTTTATGGATGGTCATCTGAAAGGATCGATACTCTCTACTTATAATAAGGCTTTTAATACAGTGGTTGGATCTTATGTAACAGAAGATGAGGATATTTATTTAATTATTGAAGAAGAGAATATTGAAGAAGCAGTACGTGATTTGATTAGGATTGGACTGGATAATATTCAAGGATATGTAACCCCGGATGAATTAGAGCAGTCCCTTGAGAGTAGCGGGCAATCAGAACACATTGAAACCATTACCTTTGATGAGGTGGCTGAGCTAATTGGTAACGGCCAATACCAGGCGCTCGATGTTAGAAAATTAACCGAGTTTAATGAGGCACACGTTGAAGGGGCATTCAATATAGCACATACCCGTTTGTTAGAGCGAAAAAAAGAATTGGATAAAGATAAGACGTGGTTGGTTTATTGTCGGACGGGAGCTCGTGCTTCCGTAGCTACATCACTGTTACGCAGGGATGGTTTTGATGTTAAGTATGTGGATGACGATGTAGAACCGTGGTTGGCAAACAAGCAACCTGAAGAAGTGAAAGGATAAGTTTTTTGCTCGGCTATCAGTAGCGATAATCGGGTTTATTCGGTATCCTGTTTTTCCAAATATTCGCTGGTTATTTTTCGTGTTTGTTCAGCACCCATATATTTTTCCAGATCGTAGAGCGTAATCATTTTCTCACCCTCATGGAATGAGTACGTTAAATGACCACTTTCAATTTCTTTTTCTACATCACTGGTTTTCATATCTAGCATTTCTCCAACTTCTTCCAGTGAAAACATTGAACGCATAACAAGTGGGTTCTCTTTAAAATTAGTTCGTTAATTTATTTTGCCTCAAATATAGAAAAAATCAACTTTTTTAATACCCCTTAAAACGGGCGTTTTATAGTATGCAGTCAAATAACTACAATTCTTGTGCATAAATTAGGGTTCAATGTTGGGCGATAATTTGTTGATGACGAAAACAAGATGTCAAATGGTCGTTAACTAATCCTGTGGCCTGCATATGGGCATATATAGTGATACTTCCGATGAATTTGAACCCACGATTTTTGAGGTCCTTGCTTAGCTTATCTGAAATTTCTGTGGTTGTCGGTACTTGGGCCAAAGTTTTCCAATGGTTATGAATCGGCTTACCGTCTACAAAATCCCAAATGTAATTACAGAAGCTGTCATATTCTTGTTGTACCTCAATAAAACGGTTGGCATTATTTATGGCGGAACGAATCTTGTTTTCGTTGCGTATAATATCGGGATTGGATAGAAGCTGTTTTACTTTTTCTTCATCGAAAGAGGCTACCTCTTCGACATCAAAATTGGCAAATGCTTTACGATACCCTTCCCGTTTTTGTAAAATCGTGCTCCAGCTCAAACCTGCTTGTGAGCTTTCAAGAATTAAAAACTCAAATTGTGTTTGATCATCATAAACGGCTACGCCCCATTCCTCATCATGATAGCGGATGTATTGATCAAAGGTGTTTTCGCACCAGTCGCATCTTTTTGGCATAATTGTGTTTTTAAAGATTAAAATCCCATTTTGGGAATATATCTCTTAATGTAAGAAAAAGTGAATCTATGAAGTGGGATAAACTTATTAAAGACCGAAGTAATCAAAGTGGTATTAGTGAAAAACTTACGGCACGATTGGAGCTGTTGGCGGACTTTTTGGAAAAAATTATTGTAGATACAGAAGATCAAAATTTTTTGGATTTGCTAGTTACTTTTCCGGAAGTAGCCCATCAAGCTTTTGATAAACAGGATCAGAAGGCATTGGCAAAGCTGGAATCGATAATAAGTGATCTTCCGACCGATCAAATTGCCCAATTCTTGCGATATTTTACGGTTTTTTTCCACCTGATGAATTCCCAAGAGCAGAGAGAAATTACGCGTATTAATCACGAACGGGCAATGAATACAGGGCCGGATTCACCGCGCAGCGAAAGTATTGCAGAGGCTGTGTATCATCTAAAAGAAGAGGGGTTTTCGGCAGATGAGGCTGCCGACGTAATTGCAAAGCTTGATATCCAGCCGACCATTACAGCTCATCCTACCGAAGCCCGTCGCCACAGCGTGCTTACGAAGCAGCAGCATATCACTGAGATGATTGAACAATTTAAGGCCGATGATTTAACACCGGATGAGCGCAAGGCATTAACCTTGGATATATTTAATGAGATATATTTGTTGCTTTCTACAGATGAAGTACGAACGGAACGAGTGACTGTTGAGGACGAGGTTGAAAACGGGATATTTTATTTCCGGAATGCGATCTGGCAGACGATTCCCATTTTGTATGATGATCTGCGCAATGCTTTTGAAATGTATTATGATGAGGTGCCCAACTTTAATACGATTTTGCGTTATCGATCCTGGATTGGTAGTGATCGGGACGGTAACCCCAATGTAACGCCGGAGGTAACGTGGCAGACGATTTTGGAACAGCGTAAAAATGTGATGGAGTTGTATCTGGATGAGCTCGATGATTTACGCAGCTATTTGAGTATATCTCAAAATAAGTTTGAAATATCAGATGAGCTGGCGACCTCGTTAGAGCAGGACCAGCAAGAAGATCCGCTTTCGGATCGCTATGAGCGACTTTACAATCAAGAGCCGTATCGGAGAAAAGTTACGCACATGATGCACAAGCTTCAGCATCAGCTTAACATCATGAAATCAGGTCGCCGTAATGAGGTTTTAGAAGAAGCAGAAAAGTACCAACTATCAGATTTTACTAGTGATTTGGATTTGATTGCTAAAAGTCTGAAAAATTCTGGATTAGAGTGTGTGGCATCTCAGGGAAAATTGCGTCATTTGCGCGTTCGAGCCCAAACATTTGGGTTTCATTTGGCGGGACTGGATATCCGACAACATTCTGAAAAACATGAAGCTGCAGTGGCTGAACTATTGAAAGTAGGGCAGGTTACGGATGAATATCGATCCTTATCGGAAGAAGAGAAGGTGCAGCTGCTGTCCAAAGAGCTTAAAAATCCAAGGCCGCTTTCTCCGGTTCGGGCACATTTGGATGAAAATACTTCACAGATATTGGACGTATTTCAGATTGTCGATCAAATGCTAACGCTGGATGAAAATAGCTTTGGAAATTATATCATCAGTATGACACATGGCGTAAGCGATATGCTTGAGGTACTTATTTTGGCAAAAGAAACCGGCCTTTGGAGTTATGAGGGTGGCAAAGTAGAGAGTAAAATTGATGTAGTTCCACTCTTCGAAACGATTGAAGATTTGGAAGAATGTGGACGTCTTATGACTGAAATTTATGAGAGCTCGGTCTATCAAAAGCAGTTAAGCGCGAGGAATAACTTACAGGAAATTATGCTTGGTTATTCCGATAGTAATAAAGATGGAGGATACTGGATGGCCAATTGGGCCCTTGAAAAAGCCCAACGTAATCTCGGGGAAGTATGTCGAAAGTATGAAGTCGACTTCAGGTTATTTCATGGTCGGGGAGGTACCGTTGGTCGGGGGGGCGGTCGGTCGAATCAGGCTATTTTAGCGCTTCCTCCCGTCAGTAATAATGGGCGTATTCGTTTTACTGAGCAAGGAGAAGTAATCTCGTTTCGATATTCACTGGCACCCATTACGCGGCGTCATTTGGAGCAAATTGTGAATGCCATGATTCGGGTTACAGTCTCAGAACAGGCCCAAATGCCGCAGCAATCACGTTTTGATGAGACTATGGACCAACTGGCAACAGCATCGATGGATGGTTATCGCAATCTTATAGATGATGAAAGATTCTGGGGTTGGTACACAGCAAAGACGCCTATCGAGCATATTAGCCGATTGCCTATTGCATCACGGCCGGTATCGCGAGGCAGTGCGAAAGCTGCTGATTTTGAAAACCTCCGAGCTATTCCCTGGGTATTTGCATGGACCCAAGTCCGATACAACGTTCCGGGCTGGTATGGTATAGGTGAAGCCTTACAGCAGTTGCTGAGGAAAGAGGGAATGCTTGGGCAACTTCAGCAGTGGTATAAAGAGGTTATATTTTTTAAAACGGTGCTCGATAATGCCCAACGAGAAATGGCTCGCACGCATATTCCTACTGCAAACATTTACCGCGATATCGATGATGGCACATTTCACAATCGCATTACTGAAAATTTTGATAAGGCAGAAGATGCCATCAAGCAGATAACAGGACAAGAAGAGCTCCTCGATATTAATCCTGTAATTAAGAAATCCATTCGATTTCGAAATCCATTTACCTATCCAATCAATATGATGCAGACGGAGCTTTTGGATCGATGGAGAAACAAGGAAGAAACAGATAATAACAATGAAGACAAGTTACGTGATGCCCTGTTTTTGAGCATTAACGGAGTAGCCGCTGCTATGCAAAGCACAGGCTAATAATTTATGAATTAGGAGGTGAATATTTTTTAATTCGCAGTTCCTAACTCGCAATTAGCTCCTTCATCTGTCTTCGAAATTTTGGGGCACCACCGTTGGCGGGATGACGCACTGGCGTATAGTTTGAAATTCCAAAGGCCTCTAAACTTTGTTCGCACTTACGTCCTACGGCAATAATTTGTCCATTCGAAAAGAGTTTCAAAAAAGCTTTTAGCGATGGGTACCCCTGCTCTAGTTCATGGTCGGTAGGGGTCCGATTACTGAGTAATCCGTCATCAGGGTCGTATGGATGCCAAGGCAGAGCGTTCCAAAGCACCGTTTCATATGGATCAATTCCGAGCTGATAAATCGCTTTCCACATGATAGTTGCAGTAGGCTCTGACATTCCTTTTTCGTTTACCTCGGGCTTGCTGGTCCGCTGTGCATCAATGGATTGAAAAGCCCCGTCGGCTGGAATGCCATGAACCGACTTGTGATGGCCAAGCAAAATGCGCTCTGATGTCATGGCAATACCGGTAAAGTGCCCGCCCTGATAGCCCAAAGCTTCAGCAATAAACAGGTATTTGGCGGTAGCAAGTCGTTCTTCGAGATAGTGCGTTAACTGCTTTTTTCGGATTTTGGGACCGTTGTCACTTATATCATGTTCAGGATCTTTTTGATACCAGGGATTGAAAAAAGGCCCATCGGGAGTATTCTTCAGGAGATTTAATAAAGAATCGATACTGCTCATCAAATAAGATAAATCAATTAGAATTATTGTTGTCGTGGGATTAGCCAGAGCTTTGTCTGACGGCCGTCAATATATCGAACAGAATCGCCATCAAAAAAAGCATCTTCTTCGAGCATAATGCGAATATCCTTCTCCCACTCTGGAATATGTACCGTTGCATTAAGCTCGATGGAGTGCGCGGTGTTCGCATAAAGGGGATAGTCCCCTTTGCCTGGCACGCCATCTTGTTGATCCCAAAGTCCGATAGTTGGTCCGGCACCGTGGCCGTGATATCCAATAGGATGCGTGTATATACTTGGTTCGATATTTTTGCTGATGGCTTCTTCGCGGCTTTTTGATAAAATCTCATTACCCGTCAAGCCCTGTTTAAAATTATTGGTGAGAATATCCTGCAGTTTATTTCCGGTTGATAACGCTTTTTGTAAGTTTTTTGGGGCCTCAGTTTCCCCGGATTTTAGTACATAGGCATGTTGCTGGGTATCGGTATTAAGGCCAAGGTAGGTAATGCCAAAATCTACATGTAGCAGGTCTCCGGATTGTATAACATTTTCAGCGGGACGTTTTGAAAAGTTGGCTAAAAACGAGGTGTCGGGTTCGGCGGCCCGCTGTACTGATACACTTGGATGAAACCACGCGGTTAGATTGAGGTCACGAATACGCTTGCGATACCACCACTCTACATCCTTCGTGGTTGTAATACCGGGTTGTATGACTTTCTCTGAAAATCCCTCAGCAATGATGTCATGGGCTATATGGCAGATCATTGGGTAAACTTGCATCTCTGGCTCTGTTCGAGTTTCAAGCCAGCCTATTGCTAGGTTTTCTCCTGATAGGATTCGGTTTTGGTAAGGTTTGGGAAGGGCCGAAGTAAAAGCTTCATATTCGGAGTGACTAATACCATCTGCTAATGCAAAAGTCGATGAAAAGTTTAGAGCAATATTATCTGGATTATGTTCTTTGATGATTTCAACCAGGCGTTTCCACTGGTTTGGTTCTTTATCTTTCTCCCATGCTTTTTTAAAAAAATTGCCGATATCATATCGTGCAACGGCCAGACGTTGGACCTCTTTGCCGTTGTCCGAAAAAACAAGTATTGTTCGGCGTCGCGCGGACTGCCATGTGGCGGGAAGCATCGTTTGAATTACGGGATCCTCATTATATTCCCGTGCTATAATAATCCACATGTCAATGTTTTCTCGCTGCATGAGTTTTGGAATAATATTGTCGAGTCGGTATTCGAGCCAACTGTCCATCACTTCGGCTCTTTCCTTCATCGACAATATTTTGGGTGGAGCCGTTTGTTGTGCCAATGAAACAGGTGCTGCTAGCAGTAAGAATATTGAAACAAGAAAAAAGGATTTTGATAATGTTTTCATTGGTGATAAATGTTTTTTAAAAGGATATCGAGCAATTCTAAAAAGCAGAAACCACTCAAGTTTGTCAACTATAAAGGTCGAAATACAAATAATTTGGGCAAGTTATGGTAAGTTATTAGTGATGTTAATAATTGAATTGTAATTATTAGCCCAGTCGCTTTGTAAAGAAATTCATTCGTAAAAACCGTATTTTATCAAATTGAACTGAAAGATTTTATTATGACTACTGATACTATTTTGAATGTAACACAAGCATCCTCGAGTCGAATAGATAATGTAGATCTGGATAATCCGGGGTTTGGCCGTGAATTTGCTGATCACATGCTCGAGATGGAATATCGAAATGAAAAGTGGCAGCAGCCAGAAATTAAACCGTATGGCTCTATTGAGATAACGCCGGCTCTAAGTGCGCTGCATTATGCTCAGTCGGTATTTGAGGGGACCAAGGCTTATTACGTTGATGGAAACACGGTAAATCTTTTTCGGGTGGAAAAGAACTACGAACGTATGGCACGATCTTGTAAACGCATGTGTATTCCCAAGGTTCAACGAGAAGTATTTTTAGAAGGAATAAAAAAGCTTATTGAACTGGATCATAAATGGGTACCCCAAAAGGAGGGAAATTCTCTTTACATACGACCATTTGCATGTGCATTTGATCCTATTATTTCGGCACGGGTAGCAGAACAGTATCGATTTTATGTTATTACTTCACCTGTCGGATCTTATTACAATCGCCCTGTAAAGTTGACAACTACTAAGAAATATGTACGGGCTGTAAAAGGCGGGGTTGGCGATGCCAAAACGGCTGGCAATTATGCAGCCAGCTTGTACCCGGCTCAGCAGGCCAAAAAGCATGGATTTGATCAGGTGCTTTGGTTGGATGCCGATGAGCATAAATATGTTGAAGAAGTGGGTACGATGAACATCTTTTTCGTGATTGATGGTGTGTTGGTAACCCCGAATTTGAGAGGCACTATCTTACCGGGCGTTACACGCGATTCCATTATTAAACTAGCTAAACAGTGGGATATGCCGGTGGAGGAACGCCGAATCGGTATTAAAGAAGTGATGCAGGCGGGCAAAGATGGTAAGTTAGATGAAGTATTTGGTGCCGGCACCGCGGCTGTAGTATCTCCGGTTGAGGAAGTTCATCACGATGGCCAATCTGTAACCTTTGATATTGATGGCAGGGGGCCGGTAGGCGAAAAGTTTTATAATGCCATTACTGCTATTCAATACGGACAAGCCGAAGATCCTTTTGGATGGGTAACGTCTATTGAGGTTGGGTAAGTCAGTTCTTAGTATCCTAGTATTCGGTCAACGGTATAATTAAGCTCCATACCCGATAGTGCCCGCTTGTAATTTTCTACAATTTGGTTGGCCACTTCATCGGGTTTGGTAATACTGGCAATGTGGGGGGTGATAATAACATTGTTACGATTCCAGAAAGCATGTTTGTCGGGTAGTGGTTCTTCAGAAAAAACATCCAGCCAAGCTCCTTGAAGAATATTGCTGTCCAAAGCATAAATTAAATCTTCGTCCACCAAGTGCTCACCTCGTGCAGCGTTGATAATCCAACCACGGTCGTCTATTTGTTTAAAGATATCCAGATTAAGAATACCTTTGGTCTCTTCGGTAAGAGGGAGTAAACAAATGAGGATATGAATATCCTCAAGAAATGAGTTTAGGTTATCTCTTCCGGCAAAAGTAGTAACACCCTCGATTTGTTTGGCTGATCGTGACCATCCTGAAACTTGGTATCCCAACTGAGCCAGCTGTTTGGCTGTTGGCTCACCGAGTTCTCCCAATCCCATAACACCTAGCCGTACTTCTTGTGGAGATGGATGACTATGAGGCTGCCATTTTCTCTGATCATTTTGACGAATGTAGCGCACAAAATCCCGCTGAATGTTTAAAACGGCCGCTAAAATATATTCCTTCATTTGCTGAACCAGCGAGGGTGAAACAACGCGGCATATATCAACAGATTCCGGTAGCGCCTCATCAGAAAGTAGGTGATCGGCTCCGGCCCCCAGTGATGAAACGGCTTTAAGGTTAGGAAAACCGTCAAGAAGATGTTTGGGATGATTCCAACATACGGCAAATTGTACACGCTCTTTGTCTTTTATGGCCGGCCAAATATCAATTTCAATATTAGGGTCAATGTCATGAATTGCATTTTTCCAGGAAGAAAGGTCCCGATCGGGGGCGATAAATAATAGCGACATATGAAAATGAAGAAATAAGTTTATAGTTAAAAAACAAGGTATAAAAAATAGTAATTGTTTTTAGGCTGTTCAGGGAATGAAATACTGCTGAATCGTTTGTTATTTGTGTGGAGGTTAGATTGAATAAAAAGCATTGGTAAGCAAATGGGAACCCAACTTATTATAACCTGTGAACATGCCGGCAACGACGTTCCGGAGGAGTATCGACATCTCTTTGAGCATAATTCGGAAGTGTTTGAGACACATCGCGGTATCGATATCGGGGCTTTGGAGTTGACAAATTCCATTTCTGAAATGTTGAAGAAAGAACCTCATTTACATACCGTTACACGTTTACTTGTAGATTTGAATCGTTCAACACAAAGCCCAAGTCTTTTTTCTGAATTTACTAGGCAACAGCCGCTACATATACGAGAGGAGATATTTAAGAAATATTATCAGCCCCATCGTAAAAAAATCGAAGAAAAAATTAATCAGGTCATAGCAAATGGAGACCAAGTTCTTCATGTAGGAGTTCATACATTCACCCCTATTTGGAAAAACGAGGAACGAGAAGTTGATGTGGGATTTCTATTTGATCCTCGGAGTAAAGCAGAACAGCATTTTTGCTATCTGTGGCGTTATGAGCTTAACCAGCGTTCATCAGAACTGCGTCTTAAAATGAATGAGCCTTATCGTGGGACCATGGATGGGTTTACGACTTATTTGCGAAGACAATTTTCGGGGAACAATTATATGGGTTTAGAGATTGAGGTAAACCAGCGATTTACAGAGCCATCCCTGAAGAGTAAGTGGCAACAATTGAAAAAAGATATAGGGAATTCGTTGCAGTCAACAGTTAAAATATTCCAAAATTAATATTTAAGAAGCTACGATTTCAACAATTTGATCCCATTTGGTAGTATATTTTGGAGATAAATGCTCCTGCTTCATCTGCCAGGATTTTTCAATGCCTGTTGATGCAAAATGTGTTGTTTCTGAACCATACTTTGTGTTGATTCCATCCACTTTTTGCATCAAATTTTTTTCTCTCGTTGTATATTCATTTTTACTGAATAGATCTTGCTGCACTTCTGAATCGGGCAAAATTCCTGTAAGCATAACAGCAGCCTTTTTATAGCGTAGGTCGTGCTGATAAAGCTTGTCAAGATAAGCATGGCCACATTTTATCAGATGAGACGTATTGGCTGTTGGCATGTGCAAGGGGAATTCAATACCGTATTCATATTAGCCTTATAATCTGAATACTTATTGGTTCGAAGGGTAACATGTAATAGTGATGCCACAGAGTTTTGCGCGCGAAGCTTTTCTGCTGCAGTACTTATAAATTGGGCAATAGCTTCACTTAAATCCTTATAATCTGTAACAGCTTTTCCAAATAATCGGGAGGTAATAATTCCCTTGCGGGGATCTCCAACGTTTTCAACATCAAGGCAAGGATCTCCATTAAGTTCCATAACTGTGCGCAGTCCCGTAACATTTATTTTGTGGCGCACCCATTCCTTTCTGCTGATCTGTTGTTTTAGCTGAAAAGCATTCTGTATTCACTCTTAATATAGACGCTGAGATAAGCCCGAGCCAATTCCCCAGATATCAGTCAGTTCCGTATTCTTTAGCAGATCATCCAGTTGAGGATTATCAACCAAGTTTAAAATTCCATTATATTGTGGATTAGATTTTGCAGTCACATTCGAATTTTTTGCAAGAGTTTGGGAGGTAGCAATACTGCTGAGACTGGAAGCCGGGTCCATTGTTTTACTGTTGTTTTGATTTCATTTCCAAAGCTCTTTAGCTCTTTGGTAATCAGTTCATGAAATTCCATGAAAGCCTCATCTATGCTATACGGTTTAACCTTGGGAGTAAGATGACGCAATTTGTGTATTACCCTGCGCGACATATCCCCGTATAATGCATAATTTGAAGATTTTACTATAGTGTTTTTGTCTTTGACGAGGTCCCTGATTTTAAATTTAGGAACCCTCATTTCTACTCCCGCTTTTTTCGCCTAATCAGATCGGGCGATTACACATCCGTCATTATTCGAGAGAATGACAATAGGTTTGCCCCGAAGTTGAGGATCAAAAATCCGTTCGCACGAAGCAAAAAAATAATTGCAGTCGATTAGTGCATAAACGGATTTACTCATAGTTGGTTGAAACGATGAGAGTGGAAATTGTTTTTATATAATTTATTATTAGAAACAATTATTAGAATAAGAAACATCAAATAACTTAATCTATAATACATAGAGATGGACGGTGAACAAACGCCCCCTGTTGCTACCTACAAAAGAGATGCCCTGTTTTTATCATTAGCCGGGATATTCTTGACCTCCCTGGTGCTGGGAAATGTCATTGGTACAACAAAGTTTGTCACGATATTTTCTGTTGAGCTTTCTGATTGGATGTTAAGCATAGTGCCCGAGCTAATCCGTGATAATAGCATCTATAGAATGAGTGTACCGGTAGGAGTAATTGCCTATCCATTTACCTTTTTAGCAACTGATTTGCTATCCGAGCTGTATGGACGGAAGAAAGCACAATTGGTGGTTTGGGTAGGGTTTTGGATGAACGTTTTTATGTTGTTCATAATGACCGTGAATCATTGGTTGCCTAGCACGACCGGCGTAAGTGGAGGTCTTCAGCTTTTTGAGGGAGTTTATGAGTTTATGATTGGTAACACTATTGCAAGTATGATTGCTTATTTGGCCGCACAGACAGTGGATGTTCGATTGTTCCATTTTTGGAAAGACTTGACAGATGGAAAACATTTGTGGTTACGCAACAATGCTTCGACAACCGTGAGTCAATTAGTAGATTCAACTGCCATTTTATCTATTCTTTATTTCGCCGGAAACTTGGGGCAAGACGTCGATACCGTTGGCAAATTAGGCATCTTAATATTGAATTCTTACCTCTTTAAATTCTTCTTCGCACTGTTCGACACTCCACTTTGCTATTTGGGGGTAAAAATCTTCCAGGAATTCGAGGAAGATCCGAGTGGAAAAAGCTTATATGAGTGATTTTTAAATCCGAAAAGACGGTTTAAATAACGTTGGCTTAGGTTGGCAAAAAAAGTAAAATTAATCCCAAAAAAACATTGACATATACCCCGGTTTGGTCTTACATTAGGATTCCAATTTGAAACGGGGTTGAGCCCAGCAGCAAATGAGTTCAACTCCGTTTTTTTGGCTCTAATAAATCAGGCCAAATTGGGAAGAACAATTCGTTCTTTGACAGACTGAGAACATACAGACGATCGCACGTCGAGCCCTTGTCAGCCCCGACTTAGGTTGGGGTTAGATAAGAGATCAATTGATAGAAGTACAGTGAAGCCGAGGCCAGAGACTCAAACAATTTATTAGGTGTATTTACCATGGAGAGTTTGATCCTGGCTCAGGACGAACGCTGGCGGCGGGCTTAACACATGCAAGTCGCGGGAGAATCTGAGTCTTCGGACTCAGAGGAGACCGGCGGATGGGTGAGTAACGCGTAGGTAATCTGCCGTTAGGACTGGGATAACCCACCGAAAGGTGAGCTAATACCGGATGATGCAGCGGGGCCGCATGGCCACAGTTGTTAAATCCCTCGGGAGCCTAACGATGAACCTGCGTGCCATTAGCTAGTTGGTAGGGTCAAAGCCTACCAAGGCGATGATGGCTAGGGGGTCTGAGAGGATGATCCCCCACACTGGGACTGAGACACGGCCCAGACTCCTACGGGAGGCAGCAGTGAGGAATCTTGCGCAATGGGGGAAACCCTGACGCAGCCACGCCGCGTGCTGGAAGACGGCCCTATGGGTTGTAAACAGCTTTTACTGGGGAAGAACCTGGACCTTTCGAGGACCACTGACGGTACCCAGTGAATAAGCACCGGCTAACTCCGTGCCAGCAGCCGCGGTAATACGGAGGGTGCAAGCGTTGTCCGGAATCATTGGGTGTAAAGGGTGCGTAGGCGGAAGCCTAAGTCGGGGGTGAAATCCTGCCGCTCAACGGCAGAATGGCCTTCGATACTGGGTTTCTTGAGTCCGGAAGAGGTTGGTGGAATTCGTGGTGTAGCGGTGAAATGCATAGATATCACGAAGAACACCGGTGGCGAAGGCGGCCAACTGGTCCGATACTGACGCTGAGACACGAGAGCGTGGGG
>CAYNKF010000012.1:0-15805 GCA_964397705.1 uncultured Balneolaceae bacterium
TCGTAAAGGGTATCACCCGGCTCTACCTCGTATATTAATGGTTTGGGGTCATAATCAGTAATCCCCAGAAGGAAAGTGCACGAAAAAACAACTACGACACAAGTAGCGCATCTACTGAACCACTGACCCATACTAGCCTACTCACCTAAAACTAAACTTGATTTTTTAACTCCTCGACTGCTCTCTAGAACACTCTAATAGTTGCAATATGAGTTTCAAAAATCAACCATCTTAAAATTATCTAATGGTTTTATAGCAGGTTCAATTTCATTAACCCTTTGGCGAGATAAAGTCCTCTTATTTAAAGACTTAACTTCTTTTAGTTATCTCTACCTGTCATCACCATGATATGCGCCCACGGGGTGCCCGGTTCCATAATCCAGGGAGCTCCCTTGCTGGCGGGCTTCTTTGATAAACCGGTTGATTCTTGGGTAGCATAAGGAATGTAAATCACGTAAAGGGGAGAAGCATTTTGAACCATTCCTGTTTTATAATCAAAACTTTGTGCGGATCCTGTGAGTGAATACAGGGCCATCGGTTTTCGTGGCAGCTCAATTTTTCCCTCTTCAATTTCTTTGTAGCGTATGCTATCCGCCTTCTCTCTTGACAACCCTTCAGCTTTTAATTCCCGTCCTCTTTTCATAAATGGTTCCAAATCCTTGTGATAACACGCTACATGAAAATTATCCTGTTGGGGATCATCCGCAATACAAATCAACTGGTTTGATCCCTCACGCAGGGTAGTCAGCTCCCCATCATCACTGTAGCCTAAAACCCTGGCCCCTTCCTTCATTTCATCAGGCGCCGGACTTACAGCAGCTTTTATCTGATCTTCCTTACTTAGTGTATCAGGCTGTGCATAACTGACTGCAGTGCTAAATAGAAATAAACTTGCAGTAATGAGGATAAAAGTTGTCGTACGATTCACAATAGAATGCTTTTGGTTAAGCAGTTATAGTGTAGGACGAAGTATAAACAAACCATTTGAAACATCACTAACAATAATGATTCCACTTTCAAAAAAGGGATAGTTACTCCAGGCTCCATCAAATAATTGATTATCATTATCGGAAAAGGTATCAAAGTAAGCGACTTCCTCGAGCTCTCCATTTCCAATATTTTCAAGACTCAATATCCGAAGGCCCGCCGTATAGTTAGCCTGATAGGTATAGTTGCCCTTAATATACTGGTTATGATCAATGGACGGCGTATTTGCTTCATGTACGCCAACCAACTCAGGATTATCAAGATCCTGTACATCCCAGATATACGTTTGGGTATTTATTCTATTTTGTGCTTCGTCGAATTCGTCATCAATCAAAAAGTAGCGATGATCTTCGGTTAACCATCCCTGGTGAGCATAGCCATTATTTTCATAGGTCGATTTTGCTATGGTTGCGGTCTGATCCTTGTCGGTGACATTAGTTATCACCAAATGTGTTTCGCTGGAATTCATGCAAATTTCATCTCCCTGATAATCAGTATCAAGACCATCATATACCACGCATTGTGTATCATGCACATACCCCGTTGAGTCGAAACCGACAGTGCTGTCGCTGTGGAATCCTGCAAACTGAGGATCGATTGGATTCTGTAAATCAATGATATGTAATCCTCCTCCGTACGTGTTTGAGCCACCTACATACCCATAGCCGGTTTCTGCATTAATGGCAATATTATGAGCTTCCCCAAACTCATCGTAAAGATAATCTTCCTGGAATATCACCGGCGGATCTTCTACTTCTCTGAGGCGGGTCAAATCAAAGACCTGCATACCGTGAGGCTGACCATCACTTACCACATATAAATAGTCTTGATACACCTTAAAGTCACGCCATGATGACTTTTCCTCATGCATTAACTCAGCACGTCTCCCAGTTTTTCCGGATGTATTCGAAACAGATTCGGGCTCCTCTAGCTTTCCAATAACCTGCGGCTCAGAAGGGGTTGAAAGATCTACAAATGCAACACCGCCAACAAGTCCTACTAATGCATATTCGGTACCTGTTTCCGGATCCGTCCATCCCCAGATATCATTTAGCGCTTGACCATCATCCAGCGGTTCGGCCAATAGATTTTGGGGCGATACCGTGGCTACCAAATCAATGTTATTGCATTGGTACTTATCATTGGATAGCCCCTCTGTGCATTCGAGGGCTGTAGATATATTAAAACCATTATTCGAATCACCAACATTCGTTGAATTATCGCTGCAACCAACTACTAATATCGTAACGGAAAACAGTATAGAACGAAGAGATAATTTCATAAGAGTCCGGGCTGTTTTAGTCTGTTAATGATACAAGAGTTCCTACGTTCCCTTTAACTCTTGTCCAAAGATATGCCCTATTAGATGTCCGGGAACCTGCTTAATTAACCTTCCCGGGTGCATTATTTTTACTAATTTATCATATACCTACACTCTTCGCAATACATAAATCAATTTCCCAATGCAGTGATGGTTTTCACTAACGTTACTTTGTAAGTGTTTATCCTTTCCATTCTTGGGTTGGACAATCAGCTTACCATTTTCCTTTTGCAATTTTCGCAAGGAGACTCCCTTAGATGAAGCAATAAGACATATGGTATCATGTTTGGGTTCCGCGTCGAGGTCAATAACAGCAATATCATTTTCTTCAATGGTTGGAGCTATTCCATCCTCGTAGTTTACATATCCTATTAAACTGTCGGGGTCCGGAAATCCACCAACCTCACTTGAAATATCGGTATAGATATTCCCCACCTTCGGACTGTTATCAAAATCCGGCTTCAGATTTTTTATATCCAGTGATGTGTAGACAGGAATAGAGGGTTGGTTATTAGCTCCGTTTAGAGCTCTTTTTTTTCCCTTGCCCTCCAGCAGCCAATTTTTATTTAAGTCACTACATCTCTCAATTATTCTCTTGAGATTTAACCTTCCCCTGTTCTTTTGCATACTTAGGGTACTAGGTTTTATATCTAAAAAATCTGCAACTTCCGCATCTGTCTCTAAATGATATGCCTCTTTTATTCGTTCTAGTATTTCATTCACTTTGTATTAATGTCTACATTTTATAAGTTCACATTATGTGAATAAACCAATTTTCAATTTATAAATAAACAACTTTTAAACCGATAACAAATGCAAAACAGAAAGCGTAATGAGGCTGAGAAAGAGGTCATGAAAATGATGATCGATGCAGATATCACTCAAAAAATGATTGCTAAACATCTTGATATTACCCCTCAAGCTGTAAATAATCGCCTTAAAAGAGGGAGTGTCGATCCTCTGATCAAAGCCATTGAGGAATTAAAAGCAACCAGTTCGTAAGTAAACAGAGGATTACGTGCGAATTAGGGTTACTACTTATTTTTAACAAAAAAGAAAGGATTGAGAATTTACCTCTGTTTTGAAGGGATATTTAGAATTTCTATCCAAAAACCTATAATCTCTTGAACAGTACATATTAGACGGCTTAATGCTTATCGTTCTTCGAAATAAAGATTCATAAACAGGCTTTCCTGTTCTACATTCCCAATTAGAACTAACTCACTACCAGGGTTAAGTTTAGTAGATGGATGGGGATTAATTTCTTGTTGTCCATTAAGCTTGATGGATAACACGCTGCATCCGGTATCTTTTCTAATGTCGGATTCTAACAGGGTTTTGCCAACTAATGATTGTGGTGTCTCCAGGTTAAATACATTAAGTCCCTCGGCAATCATAACAACATCGTTTCGCTCGAGGATGTTAAATATAATATTGGCTCCCATTGTCGCGTAAGACATCACAAAGTCAGCGCCGGCGCGGTGCAATGTTGAAACATTACGCTGCAGTGTGGCCCGACTGATAATTTGAATATCGGGACGCAGGCGACGGGCATAAATGGTCAAATAGACATTCATGTCATCATCATGAGTTGTCATAATAATGCACGGGGCCTCCTCGATACCTGCTTGTTTAAGGATTTCAATATCCTCACCACCGCCAAAAATATATTTGTCATTATCACGAACCCGTTCAGGATCTTTTTCTATAACACGGTAATCCATACCTCGTTCTTCAAATGCTTCGGCCGTACCTCGTCCCACTCGACCCGCACCCACAATGATGACGGGCTTATCATTGGATCCATAAATCGCCATGTACTCATCATAGCTTCTCAACTGCTCTACCGAACCTGCTAAGAGCAAGACACTTTCTTCGTGAATCACTGTGTTTGGGGTAGGCTTGATAAATTTTCCACGTTCCCACACGCCCACAACATTAATATTCAATTCCTCGCGTAGATTACTTTCCGCAATCGTTTTGCCGACTAATGGAGTGTCATCAGCTGTGGCCTCCGCTATCACCAATTCTTCAAACCTTCCTACTACATGCACGCGTGAGTCCTGACCTATAGTTCTACGCGAGAGCGATTTTCCCATCATTTGTCCCAGCTGAATAACATGATCTGCACCGGCCATTTTCAGCAGATCCACAGAGTCAGCGGAGTTCGCTGTGGTCACGATCGTCACGTCTTCATCCAGTTCCCGAACCGTATTACTGATATTGGAATTGACCATATCCGTGCCTATAGAAACCACCATTGCGGCATTTTCCACCCGCAGGCGCTTGTAGGTCTCGGGATCATCCAAATCTCCAAACACTACCCGGTAGCCTTCATCATACAACTTCAAGGCTTTGGGTAAATCTGTAATCAACAGGACATATTCATAATTATATTGATCCAGTTTCTCGATCAGTGATTTTGTGATGGGATCGAGGTGAGTGATAATTACATGGTGTTCGGTATCCTCCGGCAATTCTCGTGGTGCCCTTGCTTTGGATTGTGCTTCGAGCCAGGGAGCATAGAAAAATTCAATAAAGGTAAATGGCAGCAATATCAGCAGCGAAATCATTCCTGACAACAACACTATTACTGAAAACGCTCTGCCCAAATCGCTGGTGAAGGTGATATCCCCGAAGCCTAATGTTGACATCACCGTAAGTGTCCAATAAAATCCGGTTACCCAACTGTGTTGCTGCCCCTCATACAACATGATAAAGTGAAATATTACGCTGTATGCAATAATCAAAGCCGAGAGCGCTCCCAAAAACCGAAGCAACCGTTTAATATTTACTTTGGTATTACGGTTGGAGAGAAAATAGCTGATTTGGGAAGTAAAAAATTTCATGATCGTCTATTTATCCGAACGGAATAAAAATCGAACTGTCCCCGTTCAATCTATCATTTTTTTGATATTTACAGGCATCTTGTCCTCAATTTCGGATCTTAGCCTATTTCACCAACGTAATACTCAAAATAGAACTTATTCTAATACAAAGCGGAAGGTAAGGGTACCCCATTGCGACTGCTGAGGAAGTCCTGAAGGGAGTTGTGAAAAACGCCAACTGCGAAGCGTTCGCATAACTTCTCGCTCCAGTTCCGGATTCATTTTCTTGAGCGGTACAATACGTCCGATTGAACCATCGGGTTTTACCTCAAAACGAATAGTAATAGTGGCTTCGGCATCGGTTGTATTGTCCGGTAACGGTTGCACCATGGGATTTCGTTCAATATCTCCCTCCCATTTAAGTTCGTACGGGGCCGATTTCTCTTGCTCATTTCCGGTTCCCTGATCGGCATTAAGTTCTCCGGTATTCCCTTGTTCATCGCCGCTGTTTTCCGCTCCCTCTTGCTGTACTTCGTCTTCCTCTGTTTTGGGCGGAATGGTTACTTCTTTAGGTTCATCGGTTTCAGTGTCTTCCTGTGGATCCACCTTGTCCGTTTCCGGTGTTTCAATAGGCTCTTCCTCAACCTCTTCCGTTTGATCGGGCGCATCTACCGGCTTCGTGGTTTCTTCGGTGGATTCCTGTTGCTCTTCAACCGGTTCTGGTTCTTCGGGCTCCGGGTTTTCAGGTTCTGTCTCAGAAGGATCGGGACGTGTAGCCACCTGCTCAGCTTGCTGCTCGGCATATTCTGCCGGTGTACCTGTTTGAAATTCTCCAAACTCTACCTCTATATAAGAAGGTCGTACATTCGATTCAATAGAAAAGGTATATAGCAAAAAGATAATCACCAGAGCTACATGCACTCCTCCCGTTACAGCAAGGGCAAAACGATTTTCTTCGTTATTGAATACAGGTTGCTCCATAAACGTGTTTCTCTTGTTACCTGGATGCCTTTTCTGTTGCCATCACAATACGTAAGTTAAGCGCCTTGGCGATATTCATTACGCGCACCGCATTGTCGATGATGGCATCCTTGTCTGCTCTTAAAACGAGTGTAGCCTGCGTTTTGTTTCCTCTGGCTTCGCGCAGGGCCGAGGCCAACATACCACTGCTGGTAGGCTCTCCATCAACATAAAATTGCCCGTCCTTGGTTACTGCAACCGTAATAAGCTGGGCCTCTGTCTGAGCTCCGGTTTCTGCTTTAGGGATATCCACCTTAATTCCAAAGTTGGTAACAAAAGACGAGGTCAACAGGAAGAAAATAAGGAGCAATAATACAATATCTGTCAGTGACGACTGTGAAAACAGCGTCAATGGCTCCATACGGTCATCATCTTTTCTAAAGTCCATTATCCTACCTTCTCACGCTCTTTTTCTTTCTTGTTTGATGGCGCCTGCAGCAAATCGATAAAGTCTGCAGATGCATTCTCCAGCTCGTGAACCATACGGTTTATTTTACCTAGCAAGAAGTTGTAAAACCCATAGGCAATAATACCTACAATCAATCCCGTTGCCGTGGTAATCAATGCCTCCCAAATACCCCCGGCTAATACACTTGGATTCACATTCCCCTGCAGGGACTGTATATCCATAAAGGCTTCAATCATACCGGTAACCGTTCCGGTGAACCCAATCAGCGGGGCAACCCCGGCTATTGTAGCCAACCAGTTCATTCGTTTTTCCAGATGATAAATCTCTTTTTTTCCGGCATTCCCTATGGCATCTTCAATATCTCGTATGGGTCGTCCAAGCCTGCGGATACCCGCTTTAAGTATGCGCGCCAGCGGTTTATCTATGCCATCGCAGTAGGTAAGTGCACGCTGACGATCACCATCCTTTAACATGTTTTCCACCGTTCGTAAGAACCCATCGATTTCTACTCGGGCATTATTTAAGGATCGCCAGCGCTCGGCAATCACATATATGGCTACAATCGAAAGGATAAACAGCGGAATCATCAGCACGCCGCCTTCAGCCAACAGTTCGAACATCGACATTTGTTCTTGTTGTGCAGCCATACTTAGAGTATCTGCTGCCGTAGTATCAGTCTGTGCTTGTAAAATAAAAAAGAATAACGCTTGCATAGTTTTATGTAGTTACGAGTCTTTTATTGAATTCTTTTTATGAAGTTATTGTCGCGATATCGCTGGGGGATATCACCTATCGCCTGTTGGGCATCACCGACTGTCTCAAACTGACCAATTCCCACGCGATAATAAGTAGTACCCTGTACTTGTGCCTGACTTATCAATGAACGATAACCAGCTTGCTGTAATTGCTGGCGATTTTGTTCTGCCTGCTGGCGATCACGCAATGAATGTACCACAATAGTATAACCATTTGCAATATCCTGATTGGGTTCTCCCATCAGCCCATAACGGTTTTGCTGCTGAGTTGTAGGTTGGGAACTAGTTTCTTCTTCCCCATTTGATACTGCTGACGGCTGCTCAGGTTCCATACCTACTTTATCCTGTTCAGGTTCCTCTTCCGGTTGCATACTACTGCCATCAGCTGGATCTGCCGTTTCTGTAGGTTGGGTCTGTGGTGTAGACATTTCAGTGCTATTTGTTCCCGTAAAACCAAAGTCATAAAGCATCCACCCGCCAATACCTACAACCAATACCACTACTACGGCAACGATAACCGTTCCAATCGTATCACCTTGGGTATCTTCTTCAGTTTCTGCAACCGGCTCTTCAGGTTCCGAAACTTCTTGAGGTTCCTCTTCTTCGGGATCTTCTCCTGCTGTCGTTCCAAAAACAGCATCAAAAACTTCCTCCGCTTTCTGTTTATCGGTTGCTATCTCTTCTGGTTGGGTATCCTTTTCTTCTTCAGGTTTGTGTTCGGGTTCCTCAGATTCAGGCTCACCGGCTTCTGTTTCTTTTTCTTCGCTTTCTTTTTGGGTAGCATCAGAATCAAAAGCCCATTTATTCTCTGTGTCTGCCCCTTCCGGCTCAACCTCGGTCATATCCACTTCGGGGACTTCTTCATCATTTTCGGGCTCTTTAAAAGCCCCGATAAGTTCGATGGGTTTCATGCCCGCATACTTGTTATTAATCTCCGTCTCAAGAGTATCGCCCGGCTCAAACTGCAAGCTTTCCTCTTCCATACTAAAAGTACCAAACCCTTCGACCTCAAAAGATTTACCCTCTTCAGAAGCCTTTTGTATTCGGCTGATTAATTCCGAAAGCTGCGTCTCAACTTGTTCGCGCTCCAATCCCGTTTTTGCTTCAAGAAGTGATATCAATTGTTCCTTATCGATAGTCATATCCCCTGTTGGTTTTCCGGAATAAAAGTAATGGTATCCTTAGGCGGCATCATCACAACACGACCGCTGTCATACTGTTTTTGAAATTGTTTTTGATGTTCAAATTCGAATCGGCCCACGCCTTCCAGATATACGTCATTTTTCCGAGCTATCTCTTCACGAATAACCTCAGAAAAAGCTTTAATAAACTCTTTATCCATCGCCATTATAATTTTACTGTTACCCCGCCATACGCTTGAAACGGTCGCTCATTGTACCCTTGCCAAACTTCGTAATCCTGATCTAATACATTTACCAATTTAATGTAGGCCCCAATCCGTTCTGTAATTTGCACATCAGCCCGCCCCCCAAGCAATATAAAGCTATTCAGCTTTTCATTTGTCTGATAGGTTCTACGTGAACCTACATAATCAGCCCACGCTTCGAAAGATATTCCATCGAAAGGCTGCACCGTTAACCCGGAGTTTACCCCTATTTTTTCCTCAAACGGAATACGTCCGCCACTATTAAGTTTAGGAGAACGCAGATAGACTTTCCCATTTACCTGTAATTTTTCCGGAATAATTTGATGAACTACACCCGCATAAGCTGATACTTTATAAGCATCCCGATACTGCATTTCATAAAATTCATACAGGGGATTTCCACTTCCATTCGTTTGCCCGTTATCGGAGCGCAGAAAAATCGGATAATCCGATATATCCTCATACTGAAATCCAAAGCTAAACTCCCCCTCATCGGCATATTCAACACTGGTTTCTGCTTTTCCATACATACGATAGGAGTGCCGGAGCGTATTTTCCACAGTTAAAAATCGATTCTCCGTGTGTCGCTGCTCCAGTGTTTTTAAATATGGCTGGGCTCCGACCGTAACTTTTAATGAGAGTATATCCAGCAGCGGGTGTTCTACCGTTACCTCCGGACCTATGTATATATTATTATCATCCACATTATTTTGTGCATAATAGACACTAGCATCTACCTTAATATCGGTAGCATAATTAAACTGGCGCTCATACACCACACCCCCCTGAGCAGTCAGCCAGGAATCCTGAGTGATAGCATTTTCATAATTACCACCCTTAGCTCCTGCTTTTAAAGTAAACGTCTCGTCAGTATTGCCACCGGCCCATCGCTTGGCTACCGACACATTATACACCCGCTCTTCACTCTTCCCAGTCAAAGCATCCGCATTTTTCAAATCAATATTATAATAACGAATGTTAGCATCAGCTTTCCAGCCGGTGACGGTATTTTCGAAATGTCGGAATTCGGTTCCCAAATTAATGCCGTTATACTCTTTTCGAGCACCGCCCGGTATAGTAGTCGCAGGCAGATCAAACATATTATTAAAACTGGTTTTGAAGCCCCCTTTTACTGAAAGCTGTATTTTTTCACTTAGCTTAGTAGCAAATTCCGCGTTGGCATCAAAAAACCGAAAGCTGCTGTTTTGATTATCCAAGTGCCCATCAGACGAAGAGTAATCAAAATCACCGCCTATGTAACTTTTATTATTGAGACGCTTTACTCCCCAAAATTTCGCTTCGGGACTCACATAACTTCCAAAACCTAACCTACTGAATACATTTTGTGTCGAAGCATAAGGAAAAGCCATATAGGCCGGCGGCTCGGGCCGAGTCAGCTGGCTTACCGGTAAATTGGCCACAACCTGCTCAGGTGTTTCCATAAAAGGCGTCCGATTAGGGTCAATCTGATATACTCTCGGATTAGGATCAAATCCCAAGATAGGCTGTCGGCGCAGTCCCGGAAACCGCGCCTGAAACTGGCTGCGTATTTCAATGTCTTGTGGGTCAATTTCAGGCAACATGGATGATTCCGCATCCTGTTGCTGTTGTGCAGCCAGAGGATTGGCTGTCAAAATCGTTACGATAATAAATGCTATTGCTGATATCCCTTTCATATATATTTTACTACTATAGTGCTCTAAAATCAGTGTTAAAGGTACTAATTTTTTAGCAACGATTAATGTCTCAATTAAGGCCACTTTATACCTATTTCCAGACGGTCTGTTTCGAATAACGATAAAAGAATGAGAGAATTGCAACAAGGGCCGACTTGCAGCAAAAAGCTTTTAAATAATCCCTAAATAGATTTAAACGACCGGCTCACCTGCCTTAGTCGATCGAAGCTTATCAATAAACAAAAATATGGGTGTAATACTTGAAACAAATAACACCATCACTCCGTGGGTAACCGTTGCATAAGCAATGCCGGTAACCGCGGGTACGGCAAATAATACCAGTAGCGACTGTTTTACAAAATAATGATAAGTTCCCAGTCCACCGGGCGACGGAATAGCAATACCGATGGCAGAAATAACGGTTATCACAAGAGCATCCAGCATATCTAGGTTATACGCCTCCTGCATATCGAACATCCAGAACGGAATATAAGTCATCAACGTATAGCACAGCCAGATTAAAACGGTATAAAGAATAAACAACCACCAACGTTCTACATCGCGTGCTGCTAAAAGTCCATTCCTAAACATGATATAGGCTCTTTTAGCCTTAAAAATCCACCTTCGGAGAACTTCAAATCTGGAACCAAGATAGACTATAAACTTGATTAACAAGTAGCCAATACCAATAACAGCTGCCAATAAGAACGCTACCCATACATAGGTTAGAAAGCTTGACTCATTCGTAAGAAAATTAATGGTTTCATTCCCAAATATCTGCTTTAGTAAATTCAGATCGGCAATAACATATACTGAAACCACCATCATCAAAAACGCCATTACTGCGATATCAATAACGCGCTCCAACACGATGGTCCCCATTAATTTCGAACTGCTTAGCCCCTCTTTTTTGCCTACATATACCGGACGTGAAACCTCTCCAAAGCGGGGACCTACCAGATTCATCATGTATCCAACTAATACTCCCGAAATCAAAGTAATGCGATCAAGCTCTTCTTTGTCCTTTTCAATAAAAAGACGCCAACGTTCAGCTCTAAAAATATGGCTGCAAAGGGCCGTAATTGCGAAAGGAAACAACCACCCAAACTGGATATTCTTTGAGTATTCCCACACTTCTTGCAGACGTACATTACGAAAAGCCAACCACAGAAAAAGGACTCCCAATGATAATGCGAGCCCAATCTTAATTACTTTTTTGTACATTAATGTTTAACAATATATTAGTTTCGCATGTCAACTTTTTCAGCGCTCTCAGGATAGCTAAGGGTAAACATTTCTTCCTCCGGTTTCATAAATTCACCGTCAGAAAAAGTAGTTGTAATTACATTATCGGCCGGATCAACAGCTTTAATCTTTTTAGGCACCAGACCATTTGAAAGAACTATTTCCACTTCCTGATATATCGCAAAAGGATCATCAGAGGACAATAAAATATAGATTTGATCTCCTCGCTTCTCTTGGGTTTGTACCGTAAATGTAGAATCCACTCCATTTAGGATTCGCGACGGCGCAAAGTCATCATCTTCCGGCTCGTACTTACTGATAATGACTCTATTTCTATCCTCGTCATACACCATTGATGTTTCCCCATCCACAACAACTGATTTATTGCCGGCCTCTACTCTATACTTTTGCCCTCCGACCCAAATACGTCCATCGCTGGCAACAGTATCCTGAGTATAAGAGTCTACGGTTTGATGATAAAAATCAGCCTTGAAAATTGACCCATCCTCAAATGTCTCTTTCAAGTCTGAGAAATAGGACTGCTGTCCCAGAGCCAACGAAGGCAACCCCAAACCAATAATTATTGTAATGAGAACTACAGTTACCTTATCGTTCAAATTCTTCCAGATCATCTAATAATTCTTCTAATTCTTCTTCATCGTCAACTAACACGTCACGCGCCGTACTGCCCTGATAAGGCCCTACAACACCGGCATTATACAATTGATCAACAATTCGTCCGGCGCGATTATAGCCGATCTTAAGTTTACGTTGCAATAGTGATACCGAACCCTGCTGATGCAGTACAATAACTTTAGCAGCTGCCTCAAAAAGTTCATCGATGTCCTCCAGTGGATCAGGAATATCACCACTTGATGAGGTCTCATCTTCTAAAACAGGCAGTTCATACTTATTATTGTATCCTCGCTGATTTCCAATAAAATCGGTGATCTCTTCCACCTCCTCAGTAGACACAAAGGCATTCTGTATACGAGTCATGCCGCCGCCATTGGTAAACAGCATATCACCACGCCCAATAAGCTGATCGGCCCCTCCGGTATCAAGAATTGTCCGTGAGTCCACTTTCGAAGCCACTTGGTAAGCGATCCGTGCAGGGAAGTTGGCTTTTATCGTACCGGTGACCACATTCACCGATGGACGCTGTGTTGCTACAACAAGGTGAATACCCACGGCACGAGCCAGCTGAGCCAATCGAGCAATCGGTTCCTCAATATCTTTACCGGCTGTCATCATTAAATCTGCCAGCTCATCAATAAGCACAACAATATAGGGCAGATGACGATGCCCTTCATCCTCATCAAGCTCACCATTGTCAAACTTTTCATTGTATGCCCGGATATCACGGACCATTCCATCTTTGAGCAAGTCATAACGCTCGTCCATCTCTTTAGTCAGACTTTCGAGCGTTTCCTTGGCAGCAGAGGTGTCCGTAATAATAGGCTCTTCTGCACCCGGGAGCGTTGCCAGAAAATGTTTTTCAATTTTCTGAAACAGCGATAACTCAATCTTCTTAGGATCAATCATCACGAATTTTAAATCATCGGGATGGCATTTATACAGCAGGCACGTAATAATCGTATTGATACCCACCGTTTTACCCGATCCCGTAGCACCGGCTATAAGCAAGTGCGGCATCTTCGTCAGATCTACCATAAACACTTCATTCTCGATGGTCTTACCAAATGCGACCGGCAGCTCAAAATCACTTTCAACAAATTTTTTTGTGTTAAGAACCGACTTAATAAAAACTGTTTCTCGCGATCCATTGGGAACCTCAATTCCTACAGCCGATCGCCCGGGAATAGGCGCCATAATACGCAGTCCCTTTGCTGCCGTAGCCATCTTCAAGTCATTAGCATAACTCTCGATCTTACTAATTTTGACATCCGGTGCGGGATCAAGCTCATACAGCGTTACCGTAGGACCAACAATGGCATTAATACTGCGAATCTCAATATTGTGGCGCTTCAGCTTATCGAGGATAATACGCTTATTCTCCTTGATCTCCTCAAGGTCAACATCGTTTCCTTCATTGGGTGGCGAATCCAGCAGATCTATAGTCGGGAACTTATAACGTACCTTGGGGACTTCCTTGGCCTTATCTTTATTTTGCTTATCCAGCTCTTTCTCATCGGCCTGCTCATCACCTTCCCCAACATAAACCGAAATATCGACATCATCTTCCTCATCCTCAGCTATCTTCTTCTTTTCAATATCGGCTCGGGGACGTTGATCCAGTGATTGTACTTCTTCTTTTTGCTGACGCATTCGCTCACGATCACGTTTCTGTGACTCTTCTACGATATCATCAATAGAGCGAGGTTCTGACTCCTGTTCTTCCGGTTCTGCCTTCGTTTGAGTTTGGGCCTCAGCCTGTTGTTGCTCCGACTGTTGAGGCTGTTTTCCCATCTGCTGTTCCGCCCGACGCTGCTTCTCAATCTCCTTTTGCTCAGCTTCCTGTTGCTTGCGCTTCTTTTTTTCTTCTTTCTTTTTTCGCCGTCGCTCTTTCCAGTCTGTATACGAAGCTTTTATATTATTAACCCATTCCTTTACTCGTTCTACCGTGTGTTGGAGGTCCCGATCCAACAGTGCAAGCAAAGTCGTTAACAACAATACCGACAGGATAATAATAGAACCGATCCCCGTGATATTTTGAAGAATGCGAGCAATATAAAATCCGGCTGAGCCATTCCATACCGACTCAATCCATTCGTAATTAGTGTTCAGCCATCCCAAAATGGTCGATAACAACACCATGCTCCAGATACCATAAGCCGTTGGCCACAGCATTTGACCAACATCCCTATTTCTGAAAATAAACCAGCCGTATCCCACGATAATAAGCGGCATGATGATACTCATATATCCAAACAGAAGATGGACAAAAAAGTGGGCCAAATAAGCACCAATAACCCCTAATCCATTTTGGATACGAAGGGCGGGACCTTGATCCAGCGCAAATAAACTATCGGTCGATAGCGATTGGATGAGCGTATAATCTGCCGGATTGTACGTAACAACACTAAACCCAAGCAGGCCGCCAACGGCCATCACCAAAATCCCCAATATTTCCATTTTCCGGGATTCCGAAAGACCTCCCAAAAAACTATCTGAACTACTTTTTTTAACCATTTATATCTGTAATGATTCCTTCTTTAAGTGCCGGTAAAATATCTGTAATACTGCGTTGACAGCAATACTCAAGATCCCCTTTACTTACAACATCTTTAAGGCGTATTGCATAATTCGATGATTTGATGCTCTTTTCTATATCATCACTAAATTTTTCATAAAGACCAAAAGCAACTTTTGCTCCGTCTCTGGCCTCGTTGGGTAAATTACCTCCACAAAGTTCGTAAATAATATTCCCGGCACAAAGAATATCCTCCAGTGAAAGCCTTCCTCGCCATCCGGCACACACCAGCAGTACCTCTTCATCAAGATTCTGCAAATATTCAACAACGGCATTTAGATTCAAAAAAGAACCTACAATAATTTGGTCAGCCAAACTGCAGCGCCGAATTGCCTTAGTTCCATTTGTGGTATTCAGGATAATAGTCTTACCGTTTACTACATCCCTGGTATGTTCCAACGGGGAATTCCCCAAATCATATCCTTCAATGGTAACACCATTTTTTTCACCGCTCATCAAAAAGCTTTCCGCATCCAGTTTATGTGAAATTTTACTGGCGTCATCCATATCCTCAACTGCAATAACGCCTTTCGCACCATTTTGCAATGCCGTAACCATTGTTGAACTGGCCCGCAGCACATCAATCATCACCACTGTTTTGTCGCGGATATCCTCTTCTTTAAAAGAGTGTGCCGATGAAAACACATCAATTTGATTAATCATAAGCTATAAATAATGTCAAAGTCTCTGTTTATCCCGATTGAAATATTAGTACCTATTCTCTTATACAACCATTTTTTATTTAACAAAGGGTGGCTTTGTTACTGTAGCCTGGGCTTTTTTGTTTCGGATCTCTACAAAAACAGATGCCCCCTCGTCGGCGTAGTTTATGTCCACATAACCCATAGCAATGTTAGTGCCCAGTGTGATAGAGCGAGAACCGCTGGTTACAAATCCGATCTCATTCTTACCCTTATCAAAAATGGTATATCCCTTTCGAGGAATAGAACGCTTGTCATCAAT
>CAYNKF010000013.1:0-15744 GCA_964397705.1 uncultured Balneolaceae bacterium
ACTTGCTGCTCTTTCTCTTGTTGAACAGTAAGTCCAAAACGCTTACCAAAATCTAAAATGAAGTCAATGACTTCATCGTCGATAGTGCGTTTTTCTTCATCGAGTGAGCTACCGCGAAATCCCATACGTCCACCGGTTTTTTTGAGCTCAAATCGATTTTGTTTGCCGGTAAATTCAATAATGCAGGTAAGAGTTACACTTGCGTTTATTTGTTTTTCATATTCTTCATAAACTGCAACGTGCACTTCATCACCACTGTCGGATGATTGATATTTGTACAAATACTTAGGCTCTATATCATTAAAGAGCTTTTCGGGCATTCTACGCAGTGTATCTGCCGGCCCAAAAACAAGATACTTGCTTACAGTAGCCATAATGTGTTAACTTCTATTGGTAGATTTGATAGGTTGTAAAGAGCCTGAATAAAAGTTTTTATATACTCAGAGTCAAATTTGTTTGTAGGTTCGTATATATTTATTTATTAAAGCCTAAATATTTGCATAATTTTTTGTTTGAACGATTGTTATCATAATACGTTTATAAATTAGTACAATGCTAACATAGCGGCAGCCATACATGAAGAAATCGATGATAAAAAAAGTAGTTCCTTTATTTATTCTCACACTTTTTTTGAGTGTTCTAGCCGATACCGCTATTGCCCAGATAAAAGAGCCGGAAGTTATTGGTAAGTCAGATCCGAAAACGCCGTTGTCGGAAGGGTATCATAACGCTCTTGGTTTTGACCTGGTTCTCAATAATTTTGGATTTGGAATAGGAGGGACTTATGGTCGTGCGGTAGCCCCATATACAGAAATTACATTTCGAACCGGGATAACGGGTATCAGGGATGCAAGTGAGCAAAACTTTCAGAGTTTTTTAACGGGACAGCAAATAGTACCTAATAAATACAAACGAGCATTTGGTTTCCCATTTTTGTTAGGGGTTAAGCAGCGTCTTTTTGCTCGTCACATTGAAGATAACATGCGCTTCTTTGTAAGTGCTGCCGGTGGTCCGGCGTTAGCGTTCACTTACCCTTATGTTAGCGATACTACCGTACCCGCATACGGAGAACCAAATGGGTTTCGTGATTTTCAGGTAGGTCCAAATGGATTTCTTTATCCTGTTGAGCGTATCAATGACTTTTTCTCGGGATGGGGCGAAGGAGAAACCAAATGGGGATATAGTGGAGCAATAAAGGTAGGGGTGGACCTTGGTAGCAAATTTAAGTCGCGTACTACCATCGAGTTTGGATATTTCTTTTACTATTTCAGTGACGGGCTGCAAATTATGGAACCGTATAAACCCACCGCATATAATGCCGATGGGGAACCGATCTTTGAATCCAGAGTCAAATTCTTTGATGCCCAGAAATACTTTGGCTCGCCACAGATTAAATTCACCTTTGGCGGTATGTGGTAAGGCGCCTGGCAAGATGCGTATTACCGGAATACAAGTTTAGTAATTGGCCGCTTTAGTACAATTAACGCACCTCTTATTATAGTACTTTTTCTGCATTTTCTATTTCTTTTCTCTTTATCAGTAGGCAAAAACCTTGTACCTTTGTCAACAAATTACACGACAACAAATAAGAGATTACTATGAGTTTTATTGAAGAGATTATTGGCCGACAAATTATTGACTCAAGAGGAAATCCTACGGTTGAAGTAGATGTTATTTTGACAAATGATATGGTAGGACGTGCCGCTGTACCATCGGGTGCATCTACCGGAGAGCATGAAGCCGTAGAGCTTCGTGATACCGAATCGGATCACTACCTGGGAAAAGGAGTTACGAAGGCAGTTGAAAATGTAAACACAATTATTGCCAATGAACTGCGGGGATATGAGGTTTTCAATCAGGTAGAAATTGATAATACCCTTCTCGAAATTGACGGAACCGAAAACAAAGGTAATTTGGGGGCCAATGCTATTTTGGGGGTTTCTCTTGCTGCTGCGGATGCGGCCTCAAATGCTCTCAATTTACCTTTATGGCGCTATATCGGGGGGATAAATGCAAAGGTACTTCCGCTGCCTATGATGAATATTATCAACGGTGGTTCGCATGCGGATAACAACGTTGACCTGCAGGAATTTATGATTATGCCCAGCGGTGCAAAGTCATTTTCTGAAGCAGTTCGTATGGGGTCAGAGATTTTCCATCACCTTAAAAAAGTGCTGAAAAATAAGAACTATAACACTGCTGTTGGTGATGAAGGTGGTTTTGCCCCGGATTTGGATTCCAATGAAGAGGCGGTAGAAGTAATTTTAAATGCAATTGAAAAGGCCGGTTATATTCCGGGTGATGAGGTGGTTATTGCCCTTGATCCCGCTACTGCGGAGTTCTACAATGCTGATAAAGGTGTTTATGAATTTCGATGGAGCGATGGCAGTGAGCGAAGCAGTGAAGACATGGTTGAATTCTGGAGCAACTGGGTTGATAAATATCCCATTGTTTCCATCGAAGACGCCCTTGATGAAAATGACTGGGATGGCTGGAAAAAGCTGACTGATGCTATTGGGGATAAAGTTCAGCTGGTTGGAGACGACCTTTTTGTAACTAACACCGAGCGTTTGGCGCGTGGTATAAAGCAAGGCGTGGCCAATTCTATTTTAATTAAGGTAAATCAAATTGGTACGCTTACGGAAACGCTTGATGCTATAGAGATGGCACATAAGAATGATTACACGGCTGTAATCTCTCATCGATCCGGGGAAACAGAAGATACGACCATTGCTGATTTGGCGGTGGCAACCAATGCCGGACAAATTAAGACAGGTTCCATGAGCCGTACGGATCGAATCGCTAAATATAATCAGCTGCTACGAATCGAAGAGCAGCTGGGCGAAAATGCGATCTTTATGGGAAGCGATGCTTTTGGATTTTAAAGAGTCTGAAAGTACGTAATAAGAATATAATAGCGCGGGCATTAGCTCGCGCTATTTTTTTAGTTAGAGCAAGTGCCGATGAACATCACGAATTTAAAACTGCAGAATTTTCGAAACCATGAGGAAACCGTGGTTGAGTGGGCACCGCACATGAATGTGATTATCGGCCAGAATGGTGCGGGTAAGACCAACCTTATAGATGCCATCCACTATTTATGCATGAGTCGGAGTTTTGTGTCCACCAGTGATATGTATGTGGTGAATCAGGATGCGACCTTTTTCATGATTAAGGGCCATTTTGAGGGTAATATACGTGCGAGTTTTGATGTGGGATGTTCCTATTCGCGCGGGGAGGGAAAGAAGATTTTTGTCAATGAAAGTCCGCTTGATCGCCTCTCTGATCTGATTGGAATGGTACCTGTAGTCGTACTCTCCCCATCTGATAAAAAGTTAACCAGCGAAGGGCCAAAGCAGCGGCGGTCATTTATAGATTCATTTATCAGCCAGATTTCTCCGGCCTATCTGCAGGACTTACTTGATTTTCGAAAAGCCCGTAAGCAGCGCAATAAATTATTGCAGGAGTTCCGGGGAAGTCGTGATGTCTTGCTGGCTTATCTTGAGCCGTGGAACGTACAGCTGGTGGATTACGGGTCGCGCATTGTAGCCAAGCGTACGGAGGTATTGAATAAATTTCGCGACTACCTGGCGAAGGAATACGAAGTGATATCGGGCATGCGACATGAACCTCATCTGGAATATCAGACGTTTTGTGAGCCTTCTGAGGACGAGGAAACGGTGAGAGAGCGTTACGAGGCGGAGCTTGAAAAAGAGAAGGATCACGAACTTGAAAGAGAGCTAACGCTTATTGGTCCGCACCGCGACGAGATTGTTTTTTATCTGGATGATTTTGAATTGCGTAAGTTTGGCTCCCAGGGGCAGCACCGGTTGTTCGCACTTGCTTTGAAACTGGCCCAGCTTTTGTATTTTTCGGATGAGTTGGATGATCTGCCTATATTTTTGCTGGATGATGTTTTTGGAGATCTGGATGCCCAGCGTACGGATGTACTGTTGAATGCACTTAATGACCATGCCGGACAGACCTTCGTTACGGCGGCCAATCCGATTCCTTTTGATGAATATATAACCTTTGACGGTGAACGGAATAGAAAATACAAGGTGGAGCATGGACAAGTTTCCGTTGTTAAACCGTAAACAACTTTGGTAATTATGGGACGATATAAATCAAATTCCCCCAAATCCTTGAAAGAAGCGCTAAAGGATTTTTTAGATACATATCCCCATCGTAAAAGATTAAAACGGGGAATGATTTTATCGTTATGGGAACAGACGGTGGGCGAACGTATTGCCGAGCAGACAGAAAATCTGCATTTTGAACACGGTAACTTAGTGGTTCATGTAAAAAATCCGGCTTGGCGCCAAGAGATTCACATGAAACGATATAGCATTGCTAAAAAGTTGAATGATCAGGTAGATGAGAATATAATCAAAGAGATTGTTGTACGCTCATAATGTATATTTGATCAACGACATTTGTCTGAATATGATTGACTGACCGGGCTATTATTTATGGATACATCAAAAATTGAGGAATATAAAGAGAAGGCACTTGCAGCATGGGAGTCGCTTTTGCAAAAGTCAAATGAGGATGAGATTGCCGACTTTGGTCGTGAACGCATAATAGTTTTTGTCGTTGCCTTTATATTAGCGCTGGCCTTATGGCTGATGGTGAATCTAAGTCGTAATTATACCTTAAATATTGAGTTGCCTATACAACTCGGAGGAGTTCCTGCCGAAAAAGCGCTGGTCAGCGATCTACCAAGTACTGCAACGGTAAGCGTGACAGGAGAAGGGTGGAAGTTGATAAATTTATATAATAGTCCGCCTGCATTAAATATTGATGTAAATGATACACAGGTAAATTTATTTGACCAAGTGCAGCAACAGATGAATGCAATGCTGAATATTACCATTCAGCGGGTACAGCCACAGGTTTTAACAGTGCAGTTGGGAGATCGCGCTTCAAAAAAGGTACCGGTTCGTTCTGCCGTCGACGTCAATTTCAATGAGCAGTATGGGTTTTTGGATTCGCCTACTATTAACCCCGATAGTATAACCATTGACGGGGCCGCTTCACTTCTTGAGGGCATTGAAGAGTGGCCTACCGATTCCATTCAGTTTAATAATGTAAGGAAGAATATTTCTCAAACTGTACCCTTAAAGCAGTCGAGTGAGCTTATCAATTTATCGCAGAGTGAGGTCAGTCTTGAGGCTGATGTGGTAGAATATACAGAGGGAGAAATGCAGGCTAATATAACTACGCGTAATCTGCCGCCGGGACGTATGGTGAGTTACAGTCCGCTTGCTATTAGAATCAAATACGATGTACCAATTGAGGAGTACACTGATGTGCAGGATGAAAATCCTTTTGAAGTTTATGTAAGCTACCAACAGATTTTAGAAGATTCAACCGGTTTCGTGACTCCTCAAATCGAAGAAAAAAATGAGCGGTATCACATTAAGTTGCGATCTTTTCAACCACGCCGTGTGGCGTACTTTATCGTACTGGATAATTAATATTTAATTTACGCTACCTCTTCCAGCTCTTCTTCGAATGGCTTGATCACTTCTTCGACTGATCGGGTATCTTCAAAATAATCGAGGATTTTTAGCATAACTTCGTCTACCAGTACATCCGGACATGATGCCCCCGAAGTGATGGCAATATCTATCGGCTGATCTTTGGAAGACAGCCAGTTTTCTGTTTGCTTGATCTCTTTATCCCACTGGTTAAAGTGCTGGATTTTTTCCGGAGATTTGATTTCCTCGGCATCCCGAACGTGATAGGTAGGAAAGGAATGCTCCAAAATTTCAACCAGGTGCATAGTATTCGACGAATTATAGCCGCCAACCACGATTGATAGATCAGAATCTGTTTCCGCCAGGGCAAGGGTTGCCGATTGATTTTCATTTGTAGCATAACAAAGTGTATCCGAAGTATCGGCAAAGTGATCAAGAATATCGGCCTCGCCGTATTTTTCGATGGCTGCTTCTTTAAGAATCTCCATCACTTTCTCGGTTTCGGTGGCCAGCATGGTAGTCTGATTAATTACACCGAAGTGTTTAAGATCTTTCTGAGGGTCAAAACCATCCGTACTTTTATGGCCAAAAAATTCCTTAAAATCTGACTGTGGGCGATCACCCGTCATGATATCAGCTAAAATCTGTGCTTCTTCGGGATTCAGAACAACAACACATTCCGAATGATCTGCACTGTGCGAAAAAGTAGCACGGGTTTCTTCGTGCCTATGTTTGCCGTGGATAACCAGGGAATATCCTTTTTTACCAAGTTGTTGACCCCTTCGCCAAACTTTCTCCACAAAAGGACAAGTGGTATTGTATTCATAGGGATCGATGCCCTGTTTTTTTAGCTTTTTCTGAATTTCAATCGTCGTTCCAAAGGCGGGAACAATCACAATATCATCTTCACCCAGCGACTCTATAGGGATTAGTTCTGTACCATCCGTTTCAAATAAGAATTTAACACCCCGGGCCTGTAAATCTTCATTCACCGTCGGGTTATGAATCATCTCGCTAAGCAAGTATATATCCTTTTCAGGATAGTTTTTTACAGTGTCATAAGCAATATCAATGGCATTTTCTACGCCATAGCAAAAGCCAAAATGACGGGGTACGAAAAACCGAACCGGTCCAAAGTCGAGTACGCTGGGCTCAAGGTCTTTCTTGGTAGGATCCATCACTTTATTGGCGTCTTTGACCTTACTGATGATGGGAGATTGATAAATGTCGGGGATGTTGAATTTCTTGCGAGCCATATCTATTTGCTGGATTTTACTTTAGCCTCTAAATATACGGAGCTGAGTGCGAAACATCACAAAGAATAACAGTAAAATTACTGCTTTCGATCACGAGAGCCCAAAGGGAAATAAAAGAGGGTAGATACCTTATTTCGGTGAGTGAACTATTTTAAACTTCCGCAACTTCATCCAGTTTAACACCCACAAGGCGACTGATGCCTGTTTCCGGCATTGTGACACCATACATCATCTCAGCTTTACTCATCGTCTTTTTGTTATGTGTGATGATGATAAATTGAGTTTCTTCGCTGAAATTACGGATCATATCTGCAAAACGCTCAATGTTGGCGTCATCCAACGGGGCGTCAACCTCATCAAGAACACAAAATGGGGAAGGCTTCACAAGGTAGATTGCAAAAAGAAGGGCAATGGCGGTAAGTGTTTTTTCTCCCCCCGAAAGCTGATTAATGGTAGAGGGGCGCTTGCCCTTGGGATTAGCTTTAATTTCTATGCTGGCATCAAGGGGATCTTCGGCTTCCTCGTCAATGACAAGATCGCAGTAATCATCCTCATTAAAGAGCGTATGGAATACCTTTTGAAAATTAACGCGGATCTTTTCAAACGTTTTATTAAACCGCTCAATGGCTGTTTTGTTGATCTCATTGATCGTTTCCTGAAGCTCTTCAGCGGCCTGGTGTAAATCGCCGACCTGTTCTTCGTAAAAATCGAGTCGTTCTTTTTCCTCTTCATATTCTTCAATAGCCAGCGGATTGACTTCCCCGATTTTATTGAGCTTCTGTCGCAGCCAGGAAATGCGTTCTTTGGCTTCTTCGGGCTCAGTGTCATCGGGCAGTTTTTTGTCGATTTGATCCATCAATACACCGTAGGTTTCCCAGATGTGATCAGAAAGATTTTCGATCTGCATCTCGTACTTTTCCTTCGACATTGCAAGGTGGTGGACGAGTTCCATATTCACTTCCTTGCGTCGCCGAACCTCCTTTAAATCTTTCTCAATCTCGTTGATGCGCCCGCGCTGCTTGCCAGAAGCTTCTTCAGCCTGTTCCAGCTGCTTATCAGCCTTCTGCTTTTTCTCTTTAAGCGTGCTGAGTTCGTCTTTAAGCTGCTCGATGGTTGACCGGTAGCTATCGATACGCTTTTTGGCTTCTTCGGTCTTTTCCGAGCGAATTTTAAGTCTTTTCTTGAGGTTCTTGATCCCTTCCTGGGCTCGTTTAATATCCCTCTCGTGATTCTCAACTTTATTCTTTAGATCCTGATGCTTCAGCTGGGCATCATTGTATCGGCTCTGAGCTATCGAGCGTTCTTCATCAAGTTCTTGAAGCGTTTCTTTTTGCTCTTCCTGCTGTTCATGCAGACTCTTGAGCTTTTGTTGTAATTCCTTTTGCTTCGGTTGCAGTTCATCCAGCTGTTGTTGAGAGGAATCTTCGTTATCAATGAGTGACTTGCGTCGGTTTTCGAGCTCACCAATATTTTTCTGATAGATCTCAATTTTATGCTCGAAGCTGTTGATGTTGTTTTCAATCTTGCGAACTTGCTTCTCTTTCTCTTTGAGCTCTTGCTCAAGCTCATCCAGATCAATAGCTTTATACTGCTGTTGGACGTCCTCGAGCTGTTCTTCGGATGATTGAATCTCTGTGCTAATAGCGCCGACCTTATCTTTAAGCTTGGCAATTTTATCCTTTAAACCAACGCGAATGCCGGCATTCTTGTTTTTACTTCCGCTCTTTAGAAATTGTGTATTGGTAATTACTTCACCGTCAAACGTCACACCCGTCTGACTGTTGTTTTTAAGCTTAGTATAAGCTTCATCAACAGAGTCGAAAACGCAAACATTGCCCAGAAGAAGCTCTTTCAGAGCACTGAATTTTGATTTTGCTTCAACTTGATCGGCAAGGGAGTCAGAGACCGTTTGATACGAATCGGAAAGTTGATTTAGAGGAATAAAAGTCGCCCGGCCTTTGTCATTTTCTTTGAGCAGTTTGGCCGCTTTCCGGGCATCATCAAGAGTATCAACTACCACATAATTAAGGGCATCTGCCAAGACCGCTTCAAGAGCAACCGCATGTTTTTCATCGGTCGAAAGCAAATTGGATACGACATCTAACTGCTTAAATTGATCCTCATAGTTTTCCAAGAGAAACTGTACACTGCTCGGAAAAGCCTCGTTGGAGCTTGCAATATCCTGCAGGAGTTCGATCTCAGACTGTACAGAATCGAGTTTACTTTGGTGACTGCGAATCTGATCCTTAAGTTTATTTTGTTTTTCGCTAAGCTCTTCGCGCTGTTCCCTGGCGTACTGTAGTTTTTCTTGTTGCTCGTCGCGTTCTGATTTTGCCTTTTGGAGCTTTTCTTCTGCCAGTTTTTTCTCCCCTCGAAAATTCATGATCTCATCTTCGAGATCTTCAATTTCCTCACGGATACGAATCAAATCACCCTCGGTATTTTCCAGCCGTGATTCAATTTTAATTCGTTTAGTTTGTAGGTCGTTTAGATCCTGATTTGCCTGCGAAAAGTCTTTTTCCAGCTGATTCAGCTTTTCTTGCTCCTTATTATACTGCTGTTGTATTTCGGAGTAACGCTCCTTTGACTCTGCAAGGTTTTTTTCTGCTTTTTCGAGATCATCATCGAATGTAGCAAGCTTCTTTTTGCTGCTTTCGAAGGCTTCACGGAGATCTTCCAGATCTTTTTCGCTCTGCTCAATATCGCTGGTGTATTGTTCAATTACGTTTTCCTCATTGGAGACCTTCTCTTTTGTGATCTCCAGGGATGTTTCAGTATCCCTAATTTTAGAACTGAGTTGGCTTACACGTCGTTGTGCTTCAGACTGTTGACGTTCTTTTTCATTTAATGCCTTTCGAGCTTCTTCGGCTTCTTCTTCTAGTTTTTCAGCTTTGGCAATAATTTCCTTCTTTTCCTTGTCCGCATTATCAATACGTTCTTCAAGCGGTTCAAGCTCTTCTTTTATCTTACGGTATTCGTGCTTGTTTAATGCCTTGTCGAGATGTTCTAACTCTTCTTTATATTTTTTTGCCTTTTGAGCTTTTTCAGCCTGCTTTTCAAGGGAATTTGTTTTCTTGCGAACCTCAACCAAAATATCTTCAACGCGCTGCAGATCGGCTTGAGTTTCGTCGAGCTTGCGAAATGTTTTCTTACGTTTTTCCTTGTATCGAGTAACGCCTGCGGCTTCCTCGAAAAGTCGGCGCCTATCGTTGTTTTTATCATTAAGGATTTCTTCAACCATTTTTAACTCAATCACCGAGTAGGCATCCGAGCTCATCCCGGTATCCATAAACAGATCGGTAATATCCTTAAGGCGGCAGGTGGTACCGTTGATGAGGTACTCACTTTCTCCCGATCGATACAAGCGCCTCCCAATGGTAACCTCATTATATTCGGTAGGGAGAAGACCTTTGTTATTAACAAACGTCAGATATACTTCGGCCATGCCCAAGGCATTTTTCTTTGCCGTTCCGTTAAAGATAACGTTCGACATGCTTGAAGAGCGGAGCAGGGTGGGGCGTTGTTCACCAAGGACCCATCGCATGGCATCGACAATATTGGATTTGCCGCAGCCATTGGGCCCTACAATTGCTGTTATGCCTTTATCAAAAGAGACATTGGTTTTATAGGCAAAGCTCTTGAAGCCCTGAAGTTCAAGTTCGGATATATACATGTATTAGATCTGTTGTAAGGCTATTAGTTATTGGTTAGTAGCTGAAAACCAATAACTAATTAACCATTAACCAATTACACGGTCATTATCTCTTTTTCCTTCTTCTCAGAAAGTTCTTCCACCTTGTCAGTATGCTGGTCAGTTAATTTCTGAATTTCATCTTCTGACTCGTATAGAGAATCTTCGGGAAGCGATTCTTTCTGTACTTTCTTTTTCACCTCATCGTTGGCATCACGACGAGTATTTCTAATAGAAATGCGTGCTTCTTCAGCCAGCTCGTTAACACGCTTTACGAGTTCTTTACGGCGTTCTTCCGAAAGTATCGGCAAGGGTATCCGAATGATATTTCCATCATTATTGGGATTTAATCCCAGCCCGGCAGACATAATAGCCTTTTCAATATCTTCCATCGCCGATTTGTCAAATGGTTCTACAGTAAGGAGACGGGCTTCGGGAGCGCTGACGTTAGCCAATTGGTTTAAAGAAGTTTGCGACCCATAATAATCAACTTTTACGCCATCAAGTATCGAAGGTTGAGCCTTGCCGGCGCGAATATGAGAAAGTTCTTTCTTATAGTGTGAAACAGCCTGATCCATTTTTTTATCGGCAGATTTGATAATCGGCTCTAACTCTGGTGGTATCATAATATTCGCGTGTTGTTTAATTCTTTTTTGATGATGCTATTATTTGATCAAAATGAATTTAAGAAATCTACGAATCTTCCCAAACCACCTTTGATCCCACTGATGCATCTTCCTGCAAGACTTTTTTCAGATTTCCTACTTTGTTCATGTCAAAAACAATAATAGGGGTCTTATTTTCTCGACAAAGGGTAAAGGCTGTTAAATCCATGATATCCAACTGACGGCTTAGGACTTCTTCGCCGGTAATAGTTGGAAATTTTTCTGCATCGGGATTAATTTCGGGATCGGAATCAAAAATACCGTCAACGCGCGTCCCTTTGAGGATAACATCAGCTTCGATTTCGATGGCACGAAGGGAAGCAGCTGTGTCAGTAGTGAAATAGGGATTACCGGTGCCGGCACCAAAAATTACAACTCGTCCTTTTTCAAGGTGTCGGGTAGCACGCCGACGAATATAAGGTTCAGCGATTTCCTCCATTCTAATAGCCGACATCAGGCGCGTTTGTACGCCCATTTGTTCCAACGAGTCTTGGAGTGCCATGCTGTTAATCATAGTGGCAAGCATGCCCATATAATCACCCTGTACGCGATCCATACCTTCCGTAGCCCCCTTCACACCTCTAAAGATATTTCCTCCTCCAACAACGACAGAAACCTCAAAACCTTCGTCATGAATGGACTTTATTTCCTCAGAATACTGAGTAAGTATATCTCCGTCAATGCCGTGTCCCTGTTGACCTAAAAGTGCTTCTCCGCTAACTTTTAATAAAATCCGATGATATTTACTCTTCACTTTTTACCCGTATTAATTATTGAATTGACTGTCTTTTTAAATATGATCTGATCAATCTTATAATCCCTTAAGCATAAAAAAAAGGCTACCGAATTGGTAGCCTTTTTTGCGAATCAAAATGATTACGAGTCATCGCCGAGCTGGAGTCGATGAAACGACTTAACCAGCGGAGTATCATTGTTGTTGAGATACTCTTCAACAGAGAGACTGTTGTCCTTCACAAACTTTTGTTCCAGGAGAACGCGTTCTTCATAAAAGCGTCGTAATTTACCTTGAGAAGCTTTTTCAGCAATCTCTTCAGATTTCCCTTCTTCAAGAAGTTGATCTTTGGCGATTTCGAGTTCTTTCTCAACGATTGAACTGTCAACCCCATCTCGTGTAACCGCCAGTGGATTCATCGCCGCAATCTGCATGGCAACATCTTTGCCGATTTCGGGATCTTCGACATCCCCTTCAAACTCAACCAATACACCAAGTTGATTACCGGGGTGTATATATGAGATAAAGAACCCATCCGTTTCAGCGTAAAGTACACGATTAATCTTAATCTTTTCACCAATCTTACCAACCATATCTTTTACGTGATCGGCAACTGTAAGTCCATCATGTTCAGTTTCAAGTAGCTCATCGACCGAGTCGATTTCATTTTCAAATACAATGTCTAAAAACTGCTGAGTACGATTTTGGAAGTCATCGTTACGGGCAACAAAATCTGTTTCACAGTTAATTTCGAGTGCCGCAGCTTTGCTTCCATCATCGCTTACTCGAGTAACAATCAAGCCTTGGTTGGCTTCCCGATCGGAGCGCTTTTCGGAAAGTTGTTGTCCTTTTTTGCGAAGAATCTCAGTTGCTTTTTCAAAATCGCCGTCAGCTTCTTGGAGGGCTTTTTTGCAGTCCATCATGCCGGCTCCAGTCTGTTCGCGTAGTTCTTTTACGTCTTTTGCAGAAATGCTCATTGTTCGAGTTACGCTATTTATATTGTTGTTCTAAGTTTAAAAGAATAGCAAGAGCCGTTTATTACTCTTCTTCGTTCGAAGAATCGTCGCCGGAATCTTTCTTCTTGCGACGTTTACGGCGTTTACCTGTTGCTTTAGTTTTTTCTTTTACCTGTTGCTCTTCAGCTCTACGCGCTTCTTCAGTAGCTTGATCCATGATTTGTTCTTCACTTTGTGCTTCACGCTCTGCATTACCTTCAATAATAGCATCGGCAATTTTAGAGGTGACAAGCTGTATGCTGCGAGCAGAATCATCATTGCAAGGAATAATATAATCCGGAGTATCGGGATCACTGTTGGTATCAACCATTGCAATTAGGGGAATATTAAGTTTAACCGCTTCGTTTACGGCTATATCCTCTTTGGTTGTATCAACGACAAAGATTGCTCCGGGCAGGTGTCCCATATTGGAAATACCGCCCAAGGTGTCTTCAAGCTTTTCATACTCACGCTCAAGCATAAGAGCTTCTTTCTTTGTGAGTTCCTCAAAGGTACCGTCTTTACTCATACGATCGATCTCTTCCATACGAGAAATACTCTTTTTAACAGTACTGAAGTTGGTCATCATTCCTCCTAACCAACGGTGAGTAACAAAAGGCATGCCGCATCGGATGGCCTCTGTTCTTACGATATCCTGGGCTTGCTTCTTAGTACCCACAAAAAGGATGTCTTTTCCGGCACGGGCAAGCTTGGTAACTTCGTCCAGTGCTTCCTGGAAAAATTTCTGGGTCTTTTTGAGGTCAATGATATGAATCCCGTTGCGTTCCATGAAGATAAATTCCTTCATTTTGGGATTCCATCGGCGGGTAAGGTGTCCAAAGTGGGCACCGGATTTCAATAGTTCTTCTAAGTCAGGTGTAGTAGGCATAGGTTAGATTTATTTTTGAGTTAATCCTCTATGCAGATCATCCCCGGCGCTAATCCCAACAGATGTCGGGACACTCGGCGCACTGAGTAGCTGCATATGTGTGATTGAATTTTGTGTGTCTGGAAAAAGAAAACGTATAAGCGCGATCTATTAACGCTTGGAGAACTGGAACTTCTTACGAGCACCAGGTTGACCGTACTTCTTACGTTCTACCATACGATCATCACGTGTAAGTAGATCATGTGCCTTCAATACATCGTGCCACTCTTCGTTGTGATCATCAAGAGCGCGAGCCAAAGCGTGTTGGATGGCACCGGACTGACCGGTAATGCCACCGCCACTTACGTTCACCAAGATATCAAACTGTCCGTCAGATTCGGTAACGTCAAGCGGAAGCTTGGCAATATTACGATGTGCTTGAGTGCAAAAGTATTCATCCAGAGGTCGTTTGTTTACAACAAACTCACCTGAACCTGGTTGAATATAAAGTCGCGCAGTAGAAGTCTTTCTTCTTCCGATGAAGTTTTTCTGTTCCATTCGTGATTAAAGCTCGATTTTTTCTGGTTGTTGTGCTTCTTGTTCATGAACCGGACCGGCATAAATTCGAATATTGGTCATAAGCTTGTCGCCTAACTTATTCTTTGGCAACATTCCTTTTACAGCTTTTTCAATAACCAATTCAGGATTGTGGTCCAGCATTTCTTCTGCCGAGGTAAAACGTTCGCTCCCGGGGTATCCGGAGTAACGGAAATATTCTTTCTGTTGTAATTTCTTGCCACTCAGTGTAACTTTGCTGGCATTAATTACAACAACGTTGTCACCGGTATCCATGTGAGGAGCGAAGTTAGGCTTATGCTTCCCTCTAAGTAGACTTGCTACTTTGGAAGCAACTCTTCCGAGCGCCTGATCTTCGGCATCAACAAGAACCCAATTCTTTTCGATATCACTCGGTTTAGGGGAGTAGGTCTTGTAACTGTTAGTATCCACGGTTAAAAATTGTTTATAATTGCTTTTATGTGAAGTCTCGAAAAATAGGCTTATTTATATCCATTTGCAACGGTGAAGTTATGAATAATTTCTAAGCTCTATATGAGTCTCAATATTTGAACCAATTGGTAGGACAATTAATGTATTGTGACAGAAAATTCCGGGGTTTAAGATAAGATATTCTTAAAAATTAATTGTACCTTTCAGCTATAGAAAGGTCTCCTAAAAAGGCCATGAAAAGTTGAAAAAGGACAATCAAGATCCCATGAGTAAAGAGAATAGATTTTCACAGACTAAAATCCCATTCGATACAGGCGCTGGCCAAGCGCACCTGTATAGTTTGAAAAAACTGGAAGAGCTTGGATACGATAATATTAGCAACCTGCCATTCACAATTCGGGTTTTGCTGGAGTCAGTGCTCAGAGAGCACGATGGTTATGTCGTTACAGACAATGACGTGGAAGTACTGGCAAATTATAAAGCAAAAGATCCGGAGGGTGAAATACCATTCAAGCCTTCACGGGTAGTTCTGCAAGATTTTACGGGTGTCCCAGCTATTGTTGATTTGGCGGCGCTGCGTTCTGCTATGGAGCGCATGGGTGGTAACCCTACTTCCATCAATCCTCAGGTACCGGTAGATCTGGTTATTGACCACTCGGTACAGGTTGATGAATTCGGTCAGGAATTTGCGTTTATGCATAACGTGGAGAAAGAATTTGAACGAAATCGCGAGCGATATGAATTCCTTAAATGGGGACAAAAATCGTTTGATAATTTTAGAGTTGTTCCTCCGGGGCGTGGTATCGTTCACCAAGTAAACCTTGAATACCTTGCAAAGGGAGCATTCAGTCGAGAAGAAGATAACGGAACTACAGTTGTGTATCCGGATACGCTGGTAGGTACCGATTCACATACGACAATGATTAATGGTCTCGGTATATTGGGCTGGGGCGTTGGCGGTATTGAAGCTGAAGCAGCCATGTTGGGACAACCTATTTATATGCTTGTGCCCGAAGTTGTGGGAATGAAGCTGACCGGTAAGCTT
>CAYNKF010000014.1:0-15343 GCA_964397705.1 uncultured Balneolaceae bacterium
TTAACTACAGCGATGCACAAATAGCCCCCAAAAAAGCAAAGGCCTACAATCCTGCGTTTGATATCACTCCTCATTCCTATATCAATAGTATTATAACCCAAGAGCGCATTATTGAGCCGCCATTTGAGGAGGGATTCAAAAATATTTTTGACGATTGAGGTGCTAAAACAGAGCATCAGTCAAAATATCCTAACACAGCATCAGCATTGATACTGCCATGTGAACCGTGCCAAACCACCTTTCCTTGATCGATCAAGATCGCCTGCGGTGACTCGTGACGGACATCCAGTTCTGATGCTATTTTATTAGAGGCCTCCCGGCTCCGAACTACATTTACAAAATGCATATCGGCATACTCTTTTATATTATCTGATGCCATTTCAAGATTCCCTTTCGAAACAAAACAAACACTGCAGCGGTGACTGTGCTTATAGATTAGCTGTGGTTTTCCCTTTGATGCCTCAATAATAGAATCTACCTGAGAAGGGTCTGTGATCATTTCCCAGATCTCACTCGTGTTTGATCCCGAGAACGCATTTTTAACTGAATTAAATAAACCCATATACCTTTTTTGCTTTTAAATACCGAAAACAGTTCAGTACATCATATTGATTATCTAAGCATTAATCGCCCAGGCAAATGCCAATATCTCGGGCCGTCTGAACAGTATCGCTTTCAAGGGAGACCGATTTCATTTTACCTTCAATACTGGTAATAGGAATCCGTGTCAGCTCATTATCCTGCAGTACAACCAGTTTGTTATAGTCGTGTTCTTCAACACAGCGGATCGCAGCCGCACCGAAACGCAACGAAATAAGTCGATCATACGTAGATGGGGATCCTCCACGCTGAAGATGTCCGAGCACAACCGATCGGGATTCCTTACCCGTTCGCTCAGAAAGTTCATCAGCTACTTGGTCGGCAATACCGCCCAGCTGTACTTCCTGTCCCGGAGTTTTGCCTTTTGTGACAATTTCACCGTCCCTTTTCTTGGCTCCCTCGGCTACTACAATCATCGTATGATGAAGGCCTTTAGACTCACGTTCTTTTATTTTTTCTACCATAGAATCATAGCTAAAGGGAATTTCCGGAATCAAGATCACATCGGCCGAGGCTGCAATGCCAGAATAAAGAGCAATCCATCCGGCATAACGACCCATCACTTCCACTACCATCAGTCGGTGATGCGATTCAGCTGTAGTCGTAATGCGATCGATGGCCTCCGTGGCAATATCAATAGCAGTATCAAAACCAAGCGTCACATCACAGCCGTAGATATCATTGTCAATAGTTTTGGGGACGCCCACAATATCAAGACCTTTCTGAATAAGCTTGCTGGCAATATTCATCGAGCCATCGCCACCAATGGCCACAAGAGCATCAATACCGTGATCATCAAAGGTCTGAACCAGTTTGTCCGATACATCTTTGGTCCCCCAGCTACCATCATCTTTCTGATATGGCATCTCAAAGGGGTTGCCCCGGTTAGCTGTTCCTAAAATAGTACCGCCCTGCAGCGTAATGCCCTGCACGGCTTTGGCATCGAGCTTAACGAAAGGTTCATCCGTAAATATCGATCCATATCCATTTTTAATGCCGTATACTTCCCAACCTCTTTTTAGTGCAGCTAAAGTTGCGGCTCTTATAGCAGCATTAAGACCGGGCGCATCACCCCCGCCTGTATTTATAGCAATTTTCATAAAACTATCTTTTATTTTTCCAATGGTTCCCGTTGCCTGTCAAACACTTCTTCTACTCGTTCAATTCCAAGACCACGACGAACAATCTTTGTATTATCGTCGGTCATATCAAGGATCGTCGTTTCCTGAGAAGGCAGATCCTGCTGATTATCAATAGTTACATCTACCTGCTTCTCAAATTTCCGCAAGAACGGTTCTCTGTCAAATTTTTCTAGTGCATTCTCATCCATTTCAGGCTTTTTAGCAGTAATGGCAAGCATGGGATTGCCGACTTCTCGGACCAAGCCCTCACAAATAGGGTAGTCCGGTACGCGAATGCCCACCGTTTTTTTCTTAGGATGTACGAGCAGCTTGGGCACCTCTTTGGTAGCAGGCAAAATAAAGGTGTACGGACCGGGAATAAGCCGTTTAATTAGCTTGAAGTTATAATCAGAAATATGCGCAAACTTAGATATTCCCGATAACGAATCACATAGAATAGTTAGGTGATCCCCTTTACCAAGCTGTCGAATCTCACGAATCCGTTCAATCCCTTTTTTATTTTTATAATCGCAACCAAGGGCATATTGACTGTCGGTCGGAAAAAGTACCACCGCACCATCTTTCACCTTGTCAGCAATTTCAAATAATCGTTTAACATGGGGAGTCTCGGGATGCAGTTTGATTCGTTCTGCCATGAATAAACCTCAAATATTTTTGGAGTTATACGATGTTAGATATGCTCAAGTAAGCGCACGGAATGATTCACTATAAAATGTTGTGATAGTAAACAAAATGGAATAACATTTAAATCCATAATTCATCTTATTTTATGCGCTTTGGAACTTCATTAATAACACATTGATCACGGATAATCAATACTATTTCTAATATAAATCATTAAATAAATTATTACAGCTATGGATACATCAGTGCAAGCACAATGGTTAGGACATTCAGCTTTTAAACTCGTAAGTCCGGAAGGTACCAATATTTTAGTTGATCCGTTTTTGTCGGAAAATCCTACTACTCCGGATGAGTATAAACAACAGGATGATATCGATTATATTCTACTCACCCACGGACATGAAGATCACGTTGGTGATACCCTTGATATTGCCGAGGAAACCGGATGTAAGGTAGTTACGATGGTAGAACTTTCTCGTTTACTGGTAAGTAAGCACGGCCTAAACGAAGATCAAGCCATTGAATTTAATAAAGGCGGTACAGTTGCTTTTGATGATTTCTCTGTCACCATGGTTTCAGCCAATCACAGCTCATCATTCCAGGGTGATTACGCTGGCGAACCGGCCGGCCTCGTGATTTCCTTCTATGATGATATCACCTTTTATCACCTTGGTGATACCAATATCTTTTACGAACTTGAACTGTATGGTGAGCTCTATGAGCCTGATATCGTTGCCGTTCCGATGGGTGACCATTACACCATGGGGCCGGGTGAAGCTGCTATGGCCTGCGATCTGCTTCAAGCCGATTATGCAGTACCCATTCATTACGGTACATTTCCTCCATTGACAGGTGAACCCGAAGACTTCAAGAAATACACTGAGAAGTCAACTGATACCGAAGTCTGGATTCCCAAAGCAGGTGAACATTTCTTGGCCTGATAAATAGGGTTACTTCAATAGAAAAAGGCGCTAAAATTTAGCGCCTTTTTCTTATTAATGATCGACTTAGCCTACCGCTTATTTCTTTGATAATTTATTCTGATCCGGCTTAACCGTTAGGACCGGTGTACTTAGAGACTGTGCTACCTTTTCTGTTGTAGATCCCAAAAGCAGATGGGCAAAGCCACTATGCCCGTGCGTTGCCATTACTACCACATCTGCATGTTCCGCTGCATAATCTTCAATTCCCAAGTGAGCCGAAACTACTCGTTCTATTTCGGTATGAATATTAATTCGTCTGCTTGACGCATTATCCGAGATCACAAATTGATCGCTGAATTTTTTGTCACCGCGAGCTATTTTTACATTGTCGATATCTTCAGCTGCTAAGAACTTATCCAGACGACTGATGAGAGCCTCATAGATATTTTGCTCATCAGATTTTTTGGGGTCACGGCCTTCAGAATCCAACGGACTTCCATACAGTTCCTGCACATGATAAAAGATGATGGATGCATCATAAATCATTGCTAACGTCAACGCCATTGGCAAAGCAGTAAATGATAACATCGACCCATCCGTCGGTATCATAATTTGTTTCAACCCTTCGGCATTGAGTCCTTCATCTACCGTAAACACCGGAACTGAAGAATGCCGAACAATCTTGTTGGTCGTTGAACCGCGCATCAGAGTCGATTTGTGGTGCCCTTTTGTAGGCATCACAATTAAATCATAATTATTATCTTGTGCATATTCAGCAACAGACGTGGAAGGTTTTCGGTCTATTTTACAAATAGCCTCCCCTTTTGTCTCTTCGGCAATATAATCATCCATCGCTTGTTCCATCTGATGCAACGCCTCTTTTTGAACAGTTGGATAAAGCTCCTTGTCCACATCCAGAGGAACCTGCATATTCGACAAGCTTTTGTGGAAATACGAAAGCATGGGGATTACATGAATGAAATCAACCTTTGCTCCCGAACGATGAGCAATTTCCTGGGCATGACGATAAGCCAACTGAGCATTTTCCGAAAAGTCTGTAGGTACTAATATTTTTTTAATTTCCTGCATGACAATAGTCTTTAATATGGAAGTTCATCAATTCATTTAACATTAGGTTTCCGTCCGTAAATAGTCAAGCCCCATCACCATAATTAATCCGATAACCATTCCCCAAATCCCACTCCAAAAATGCTTTGTTCCGGCCTCTTGAACGGTTAAATACGGGATAAATGGATCACTCTTGATGAGCTTATTTTTGACAGTTAAAATCTCCACTTCTTTTTGTGCGCCATCACGATTCACCGTTTTGCCCAGCCGCTTAAATTCGGGCCGATTTTGATCCGGTGGATTATTCCGAAGCTCAGATGCTTTTGAACTATTATAAGCCACCACTTCTGTCTTGCTAACAATTTGTTCAAAGGTACGATCCTGATACGGCCAAATTACATAAAGCGATCCAATTAAAAAGCCAATGAGTACCGCCAGTGTTTTTGCTTCGTAACGACTCAAAAGCCACGACAATAATCTCGAAAAAAGCACCAATCCTACTACGGCCCCCACTACAAATGGAAGCAATGATAATATCCCGGCCGTTGTTTCGGAAGTCCCCAGCTTACCAAACTGTGATAGGATATAGTCGTATTTCCGAAGAATAAGCAAAAAATATGAACCTGAAATCCCTGGCAAAATCATCGCACAAATGGCAATAGATCCACTAATAAAAACGAACCACGGTGCTTCGGGCGTGTCGGTAGGAACTAAGGTAACAACCCAGAACCCAATACCTGCACCCAAGACAACCATGAACCCATGCACCCAGTTAAATCCTTCTATAGCTTTAATAAGCACAAAGATAGATCCTATTATTAACCCAAAAAAGAGTCCATATACTAACTCAGGATTCGTAAACATATACACCTGGAGGGGCACTACCTTCGTGAAAAACAGTATAGCACAGAACATGCCCGATAATAGTACCACCATAAACTTCCAATGTACCTCGCGAAGAGCATCACGAAATTTAAAGGTGAAGAACTGCTTAAAAAAGCGGGAATCAAAACTCTTAATTGCGTTAATGAGACGCGTATAAATACCGACGATCAGTGCCAGCGTTCCCCCGCTTACACCCGGCACGATATCCGCCGATCCCATTAAAAAACCTTTAATTAATAGAAAGGGGGATTCACTCCAGCTTGTAGAATCGGACTTTGAATCAGACTGATTGGTTTTTGACAACGGAATTGATAATTAAGAATTAGGAATTAAGTAACGCCAAAGATATAGCAAGGATCACAACTTTTCATTGATGAATTTTTTTCCCAATTACTTCTTCCACCCTTTTTCGCCGATTAGCGGTACAAACTTAAAGTCACTGAAATGCTCCTCCTCATACTCATCTTCCCTGATTTTGATTAGCCGTACCATCTCTTGTCTGTTCTCATCTCCCACCGGAACAACCAAACGTCCATTTATATTGAGCTGTTCAACCAAATCCTCGGGCACAACCGGGGCTCCGGCTGTAACCACGATGGCGTCATAAGGTGCGTAAGCCGACCACCCGAGCGTACCGTCACCCAGCTTAGCACGAATAGAATACCCCAGCTCTTTCAAGGTAGATTTAGCCCTTTTATAAAGCTTTTCATGGCGCTCAACTGTATATACATTCGCACCTAACTCACACAAAATTGCCGCTTGGTATCCCGATCCGGTTCCAATTTCCAGTACTTTTTCACCGGGTTGTATTTCGAGCAATTCCGTCTGTCGAGCTACGGTATATGGCTGTGATATGGTCTGCTCTTTGCCAATAGGTAATGCAGTATCTTTGTAGGCACGATCCTGCAGCGCCGTATCCACAAAAACATGGCGTGGAACGATATTAAAGGCCTCCAGCACACGCTGATTATTAATGCCTTTATCAGCCAACGCCTGAACTAATCGACGGCGGCGCTGCTTAAACTTTGGATTATCTGCTCCTGAACCCCAATTTAACATGATAAACTTTTGTATTTTACCAACCGATTATAAATTGAATATAACATAAGGAACTTGTGGCAATTTATTCGATTTTTAATGAATGAAAACTTTTTTACTATCAAATATAGCGGATATAAATTCAATTGAGACCAACACCTTGAGATTATGAAAACCTTCCTAAAGATAGCCGGTGCTATACTCGGATTATTTATTGTTATTGTTATTGGACTAAACATTTACTTTTCGGATGAACGTCTTAAAAATACCGTAATGCCCTATGTTGATGATGCCGTAGGTCGTTCTGTAAATGTAGAAAAGATGTCGCTGACCTTTTTCAGTACTTTCCCCCAACCTGGCGTAAGTATAGAAAACATGAGTATTCCCGGGGAAACGGAAAGCGATACCCTACTTTCACTGGACGAGCTTGTTGTTTCTGTTGAACTTTTCTCCTTGTTGGGCGACCAAATCAATATTTCGGAAATCAGTCTTAAAAAACCCCGGTTCACTTATGTTGTAAATGCCGATAGTACCACGAATATCGACTTTTTGATGACAGGGGAAACCGAGACTGATACTACGTCCGAAGCTATGGCTATAAATATCCCCTACTTTAATATTAGCAACGGAGATTTTGGTTATAGGGATGCTGCTTCCAAAACAAGCGTACAGATAGACGACCTTAATGCTGATATATCTCTTAACTACGGCGATCTTATTACAAGTAACATTGATCTGGAATTGGGCGGGCTTTCGGGCTCGATGGGAGAAAATACTTATCTTAATAGCCTTCCGTTAAGCATGAGTCAACAATCCACCATCGACTTAGAAAAGGAAACGATCACCCTTGATGAAGGCACTTTTTCCATCCGCGGACTAGCGCTTAATCTAACCGGATCACTCTCTGACTGGAGTAATGATCTGAACGGTGATCTTACATTTAATTCATCTTCCGACAATTTTGGAGAGCTCTTACGTCTCGTGCCGGCCGAATACGAAGAATATACAGAAGGACTTGAAACCCGCGGGGCACTAACGATTAATGGTACGCTGAAAGGAGCATTACTGGGAGAAGAATTGCCGAACTTTGACATCGGAGTTGCAGTAGATGACGGCTATGTAAAAAATCCGGACCTGCCGCAATCTATTGAAAACATCCAGTTGGCAGCCAATGCATCAAATAAACTGATAACTGTGGAAAACCTAACTGCCCAGGCCGGAGAAAATAACCTATCAGCAAACGGTCGACTCGAAAATCCTTTGGAAGATAACGGCACATTTTCGATCGATTTTAATTCGGATGTGAATCTTGCTACAGTAAGCGCATTCTATGATATCAGTCAGTTTGACGTTGAGAACTTAAGCGGACAGCTAACGGCTAATGGACAAGCATCAGGAAATTTAGGGGCTCCCGAAGAAGCAACTTTTGATGCCACTATGGCACTGAGTAATGGCTTGCTAAAATATGCCGAAGTAGCCGAACCTATAGACAACATTTCCATCGATGCTGAAGCCAACCAATCCGTCATCACAATAAACAACATGGAGCTGCAAGCCGCAGCTAACACTTTTTCGATGAAGGGATCGATAAACGAGCCAATGAGTGAAGATCAGCGCAGTATTGATCTGACTACCGATTTAAGCTTTGACCTCGCTACAATCAAGGATTTCTATCCTATCAATGAAGATACGCTGCGCATGCAGGGACAATTCAAAGCCCAGGCTGTTCTAAAAGGTAAAGCTGATCAAATAGAAAACGCCGTTCAGTCAGGAAACATTTCCCTTTCTAATGGGTTTATCAGCCACAAGTCACTTGGCAAACCCATTGAAAATATCACCTTTAACTCTACTTTGGATGGGCCCAACCTCACTATTTCTAAAGCCAGCTTTACTACTGGCGATAATAACCTGGGTATTTCTGGAAGTATTACAAATTACCTTAGTGATAACCGAACAGTCGATATCACACTGACCGGCAAAGCAGCGCTCAATCAGATCAAAGATTACTATGAGCTGCAACCTACAATCACTGAACTTACCGGTTTGGCGGACCTCAATTTGAATATCCAGGGAGCTCCCAATGATCCTGCAAACATGAATTTCAACGGGCAACTGACAGCGCAACAAATCAATATGGATGGTGAGGCAATGGTCCAGCCGGTTACTGATCTTAATGGCAAACTTAATTTGTCACCTGCATCGGTAGATTTAGATAAGCTGTCCTTCAACATTGGATCTTCAGATATCGCACTTTCGGGATCCCTACGCGATTATATGGAGTATCTTAAAAAAGAAGAAGATCGAAGTACAACACCACATCTCAAGGGTACGTACAAAAGTAATTTTCTTAACATGGATGAGCTTATTGACTGGAGTGACACAACAGAAACCACAGAGCCGATTCCCATTCATCTGCCCGATTTAACCAGTTCAGTAAATGCTTCAATCGACAAAATGATTGTCACCGGCGTTACAATGACAAACTTAACGGCCGAAGCTTCCACATCTCCGGATAATATCACCATGGACCAAGCTTCAATTAATCTTTTTGACGGAGAAGCTACAGGTTCTTTTACCTGGGATGTCCCCGAACCCGAGCGCACCATGATCTCATTCAACGGAAAGTTGGATGGGTTACAAGCTGCCGCCTTTTTTGATGAGTTCCAGGTTCTTGGTGAAAGCAGCAATTTCCATGAATATATTTCCGGAGCCTTCAATGCCGATGTGAAATACTATTCCGAACTCGACAAATTTTTAGCCCCCGTCATTGAAACCTCAACGATGGACGGAAATTTCGGGATGACCAACTCACGCATCCAAGGCCATCCCATCCAGATACAGCTGGCAACACTGTTAAGTGCACAAGAGCTTAACAATATTGGTCTCGATAAATTTAACAGCACTTACTCCCTTAAAAATAGCATATTTACAATCAATGATTTACGCATGACCAGCAACGATATCGGTATGGAGCTCAATGGTACCCAGCACATGGTATCTGGTGAAATTGATTATCAAACCAAGCTTTTCTTGCCCAGTCGATTCAAGAAAGGCATTGCATCAGTCATAAGTTCTCAAGCCGTTGAAGCATTAACACAAGAAAACGGCACTATTATGGTACCACTTCGGATGACAGGAACCCAGGAAAACCCGACCATCCGCCCGGATAAAGAAGCAATTGGGCCCATCGTAAAAGACTACCTTAAAGATAAGGGCAAAAATCTTCTCAAGGGATTATTCAACAACTAATTACAACTATTTACCGGCAATACACGTTGTCAACTCTTGCTACGAAATGTTATCTTTGCGAACTATAAATACAATTTTATGATAAATAAGGAAGCATCCTGATTCATGGATAAATTACATATTTATAATACACTGTCCCGCGAAAAAGAGGAATTCAAACCTATCAAAGAAGGCTTTGTAGGTATCTATGTTTGTGGACCTACGGTGTATGGAGATCCTCACCTGGGACATGCCAAAAGTTATGTCTCATTTGATGTGGTTATTCGATATCTCCGTTACTTGGGATACAAAGTTCGTTACGTCCAAAATATCACAGATGTGGGACACTTGACCGACGATGCTGATCAGGGTGAAGATAAGCTGGAGAAACAGGCGGCCATCGAAAAGCTGGAGCCTATGGAGATTGCAGAAAAATATACCTATAACTATTTCCGCGATATGGATGCGCTTGGCGTTCAGCGACCTGATATTTCTCCCCGCGCTACAGGACATATTATCGAGCAGATCGAGATGGTCAAAAAACTACTCGAAAATGGTCATGCCTACGAAACAGATGGCAATGTCTATTTTGATGTTTCTTCGGATGAAGATTACGGTAAGCTCAGCGGGCGTGATGTTGAAGATCAGGAAAGCGGTGCCCGCATTGAGACGGCCAGCGATAAACGATCGCCCGAAGATTTTGCCCTCTGGAAGAAAGCCGATGACGGCCATATTATGAAGTGGCCATCGCCCTGGGGCAAGGGTTATCCCGGCTGGCACGTGGAGTGCTCGGCCATGTCAACAAAGTACCTGGGTGAACATTTTGATATTCACGGGGGTGGAATGGATAACCAGTTCCCACATCACGAATGCGAGATTGCTCAAAGTGAGGGTGCCTTCAACAAACCATTTACCAACTACTGGATGCACAACAACATGGTTACCCTAGAAGGACAAAAGATGGGTAAATCGCTGGGCAACGCTATCTCCCTGCACGAGTTTTTCTCTGGCGATCACGAACTGTTGAATCGCGCCTGGGATCCACAAATTATTCGATTCTTTTTACTTCAGAGTCACTATCGCAGTACTACTGATTTTTCCGAAGATGCTCTCTCCGGAGCCGAAAACGGTCTGCGAAGCCTGCAAGAAATGATTAACACCATAACCAATGCAGAGGATGGCTCTGCTGATGCTTATGATCTGGAAACACTGAAAAATTCACTGGAAAGCAAACTTAACGATGATTTTAATACGGCACAGGCCATTGCTGTTCTTTTTGAAGAACTCAAAACAATCCGTAAACAAATTAATAACGGAGATGTCCCGGAAAATATTGGCGTTATTAAGGAATTTCTACAAGACTTTGTAGATGGTGTGCTGGGACTTTGGCCACAAGAAGAGCAATCTTCTGCAAGCAATGATAAGACCCATGATCTAATTGAATTGCTTATTAATATCCGCAATAATGCGCGTCACGAAAAGAATTTTGAACTCTCTGATACCATTCGTGACCGACTTGAAGAACTGAATATCAAGCTGATGGACAGTCCCGAAGGCACAGATTATAAAATCGTGAAGTAACAGCTAAAAAAATTAGACAAGGCTTTAATATAGGCATTGTCTAGCTCTTACTATTTCAGGAGCAACCTAACATGCGCTTATTGCAAGACCATCCCAATAGATAAACTATTACATGAACTTATTACTTTTAGCTAACGATTATTTTACTTGGTCAGTCGATCCCGTAGCCTTTAGTCTGGGCCCACTCGAACCACGCTGGTATGGCATTCTTTTCGCCAGTTCATTCTTAGTTGGTTTTTGGCTCACACGAAAGATGTTTATACATGCCAAACGTGATCCGGAAGAAGTTGATCAACTCTTGACATATGTTCTTATAGCTACTGTTGTTGGTGCTCGACTTGGTCATGTACTGTTCTATGATCCTGGCTTCTACATGCGATATCCTGCCGAAATTTTAAAAATCTGGCATGGCGGGCTGGCAAGTCACGGTGCAGCTATTGGCATCATCATAGCCATGTACTTGTTTACCAAAAAATTTAGGGATATGAGTTTTCTCTGGTTGGCCGACCGCGTGGTTGTCGTCGTTGCCATTGCAGGAGCTTTTATCCGAACAGGAAATTTCATGAACTCCGAGATCGTCGGCCAACCTACTGAATTGGCTTGGGGGGTCATTTTTACCAGAGTTGACATGGTTCCGCGCCATCCAACCCAACTTTATGAAGCTCTACTCTGCATTCTAGTGTTCGGTATTTTGTGGAAAGTGTATCACTCATACCGTAAAAGTCCTCCCGAGGGATCACTGTTCGCTCTATTTTTAACTACACTATTTACTGGGCGTTTCCTTCTCGAATTCACGAAGATGGAACAGGCCGCTTTTGCCGCCGACTGGGTATTTAACATGGGACAATGGCTCAGCATCCCGCTTATTGCCATCGGCATATGGCTCATGATCAAAAAAGTAGACTGGAGCCAATCTCCGCCCGTCGAGTCACAGAAAAATTAATCCATCAATTTTCGTTTACCATGAAATCTTTAGATCCACAGATTAAACAAAAAATAGACAGCTGGCTGAATGGCAATTACGATGAAGAAACTAAAGCTGCCATCCGAAATAAGCTGGAAAATGAAGAATACCAAGAGTTGACTGACGCCTTTTATAAAGATCTGGAATTTGGTACCGGTGGATTGCGCGGCATCATGGGCGTGGGCTCTAATCGCGTTAACAAATATACATTTGGGATGGCTACCCAGGGATTCAGTAATTTTTTGAAGCAAAATTATCCTGATGAACAAATCAAGGTTGTAATCGCCCACGACTGCCGGAATAATTCTGAGGAACTTGCTCAAGTAGTGGCTGATGTATTTTCTGCCAACGGCATGTATGTGTACTTGTTTGAAGGGTTACGACCTACTCCGGAACTTTCATTTGCCATCCGTGAGCTGGGTTGTCATGGCGGCGTAATGCTGACAGCTTCACACAATCCCAAAGAATATAACGGATACAAAGCCTATGACGAACACGGCTGCCAACTGGTTTCTCCGCAAGACAAGGAAGTAATGGAGGAAGTCCAAAAGATCGAAGACATCAATGATGTTTCTTTTGAGGGGATATCTGAAAATATAGAATCTATTGGCAAAGAAATTGATGAGAAGTATTTGGATGCCCTCATGGATGTTTCATTATCACAAGGGGCCATCAGTCGGCAGAACGATCTGAGCATTGTTTTTTCCCCCATCCACGGAACTTCCGGGGTTATGGTTCCCCCTGCACTAAAACGATATGGGTTCAAAAACGTAACACTTGTTGAAGAACAGATGACCTATGATGGTGATTTTCCGACAGTTGAATACCCCAACCCAGAGGAAGAAGAAGCGCTCACCATGGCGTTGAATAAGGCCAAAGAAATTGATGCTGAACTGGTGATGGCAACCGATCCGGATGCAGATCGGGTAGGAATTGCAATCAAAGATCATCACAACGAGTGGGTGCTTCTTAACGGCAACCAAACCGGTGCATTAATTATCAACTACGTTCTTAACGCCTGGCAAGAAGCCGATAAATTAGACGACAATGAATACATCGTCAAAACCATTGTAACGTCTTATCTGATTGATGCTATTGCCGAGTATTACGGTGTGGAGTGCTATAATACGTTAACCGGATTTAAGTATATCGGTGAACTGATGACAAAGCTGGAAGATCAAAAGCAGTTCATTGCGGGCGGTGAAGAAAGCTACGGATATCTGATTGGGGATCATGTACGTGATAAAGATGCCATTGTCTCTTCGGTTATCATTGCTGAGATGGCAGCCTACTACAAGGATCAGGAAACCAGTCTTTTTGAGGCCCTGCTGGACATCTATCTTCAGCACGGGTACTATCGCGAAAAATTGGTTTCTGTATATAAACGAGGACGCGAGGGGGCCGAGGAAATCCAAAAGATGCTGAAAAATTACCGGGAGAATCCACCCAAGCAGCTTGCAGGCTCTGATGTGGTTGTTGTCAAGGACTACAAAACCAGCATTTCACGAAATCTAAAAACAGGCGAAGCCAAGGATATTGATCTCCCCACTTCGAATGTCCTGCAATTTGTTACCGAAGACGGGACAATGGTAACGGTTCGACCATCCGGAACTGAACCTAAGATTAAATTCTACTGCAGCGTGAATTCCAAGCTTGCCAACCGTACCGGTTTTGATGAAAAGACCAGTAACCTGGAAGAAAAAATGGATACCATTATCCAAGAACTGACGGAATAAAACCCGGTTTTTTCCAATATCCAATAAGTGATGAGTAATACGCTTAGCGTTACTCATCACTTATCATCTTCTCTCCCCTATTTAATTCATGTCTAAATTCCGCCCATCACTATGGATTAAATTATATCCCTATTATCTTCTTTTAGCTAATCACTTTCACTATCAGGTTAAATAATGGAAATAACAGGTAGTCACCCTAAAAGAGCCCCCCATCAACAAAATAGCTGGCTCAATAAATATCAGCAATATCTTGCTGAGTTCGTATATGGGGGCATAGACGGAAGTGTCACAACCTTTGCAGTTGTAGCAGGCTCTGCAGGAGCAGGGTTAGACTCATCAGTTGTCATTATTCTCGGTTTTGCGAACTTAATTGCCGACGGCTTTTCAATGTCGGTTGGCAGCTATTTATCCAATAAAAGTGATCTCGAAAATTTTCAAAAACATGAAAGAAATGAATATTGGGAGATTGAAAATATCCCAGAACAAGAGCGCGAAGAAGTACGACAAATTTATAGAGACAAAGGTTTTGAAGGAGAATTGTTAGAAAAAGTGGTTGATGTTATTACCGAAGATAAGGACCGTTGGGTAGATGTTATGATGAAGGAGGAGTTGGAAATGATGAAGCAATTAAAATCTCCTTTCGCAATGGGTTTGGTGACCTTTATCTCGTTTATTTTAGTTGGGCTTATCCCCTTATTGGTATATGTGCTCGATTATTTGGTGGCCTCTCCTATTGATTATCTTTTCCTTACCTCTATAGCTATGACTTTTTTCGCTTTCTTTGGTATTGGATTTTTGAAATCCATCGTAAACCAAACGAGCAAGCTGAAAAGTATTGCTGAAACGCTATTTCTGGGAGCGGCCGCAGCAACATTGGCGTATTACACAGGAAATGTGCTCGAAAAATTATTTTAATAACTAAAATAACCTTGGCAATATAGTACTAATGTTCGATTATCTCTTTACCCCTGAAGCCAATGTCTTTTATTATGCCATGATTACGGCTATTGCTACCGGCTTCGGGGCTTTGCCCTTTTTCTTTTTTAAGGATTTGACTCCAAACTGGCTCGGTATTTCTAATGCAGTGGCTTCTGGATTAATGATTGCCGCAAGTTTTGGTCTTATTTATGAGGGCATTGAAACCGACGTATGGTTTACATTTTATGGAATCATTATTGGACTGGTGTTTATTATTGGTAGTGAGCACTTCCTTGACAAGTACAACGGTAATTTTTCCATAAAGAATATTGACCAGGCTGATGCTACCAAAATGTTGCTCATCGTTGGTATTATGACCATCCACTCGTTTACTGAGGGTGTAAGTGTAGGCGTCTCTTTCAGCGGCGGGCAAGATTTAGGCGTCTTTATTACTACCGCTATTGCCGTACACAATATTCCGGAGGGACTGGCCATTAGCCTGGTTCTGATCCCCCGTGGGACATCACCGCTTAAAGCGGCGTGGTGGAGTATCTTTTCAAGTCTGCCCCAACCATTAATGGCCGTACCCGCTTTTATGTTTGTAGAATTATTTCGCACTTATCTGCCTATGGGGCT
>CAYNKF010000015.1:0-15002 GCA_964397705.1 uncultured Balneolaceae bacterium
GATCGGTTCAAATACGCTCATCTTTTCGAATAAAACGGAAGACGATATCATCTTGGAGGACGAGTTTGAGAAGATGCTGGGAGATCAGCTTATCAATGTGATTACGGATGAGCCCACCAATGAGCATATTTATCTGGATAGATTTATCGATAAAGCGTTCTTGGCCGATCAGATTGACGATTTTGATCAGCCTTTTTATGTATGCGGACCTCCGGCTTTTAATGATGCGATGATTAAATATCTGAAAGAGCTTGGTGCTAATCCCAATGCTTTGGTTTTTGAGGAATAGCACTACTTACATCATATTTTAGTGATACCTTTTTAGGTTGGGAGCGGTCCGGTTAAGTAATTAATCAGTAAAGAAGTAGTTCGACTTATGGGCAGGTTCCCCATACTGGTCTGTGGCTGTTACTCAAGGGGCTTCCTGAAGAAAATCCATCGGGATACGAGTTGATATTGGTAACACACCAACCGCTCAGGTCCTGATCAAAAGAGGAGGCACCGGAAAACATATAGCGCATACTGGTTGCGCTGCTTACATCCCAGTTGCCTATGTCCCTGTTAAAGGATTCTGCTTCTTGAAACATATAATCCATGGGACCTGCGTTACCTACATCCCAATCCCGGAGGTCGCCATTAAAAGATGTAGCCTTGCTAAACATCCCATCCATAGCTGTAACGCCACTGACGTCCCAGCTGTTGAGGTTTCTGTTGAATGATTCAGCGGAAGCAAACATATAATCCATGGAGGTCACATTGCTCACATTCCAGCTATTTATATCCCCGTTAAACAAGGTGGCCTGTGCAAACATACCACGCATATTTACTACGCTGGTTACATTCCAACTGCTGATATCTCCATTGAAGGAGACTGCTTTACGAAACATGTGAACCATATTGGTAACATTATTTATAATCCAGTTATTTAAGTTTTGGTTGAAGGCACTGGCGCCATCAAACATGCTTTCCATGGTTGTCACATTGTTTACCACCCAACTGTTGAGGTTTCCGTTAAAGGAAGTGGCTTTAGAAAACATGAAACTCATATCTGTAACGTTACTTACATCCCAATAGTCAAGGCCGACGGCAAAAGAGGTGGCATCGAAAAACATCCCCCTCATATCTGTTACGCTACTAACGTCCCAGCTGGATATGTCGCCATTAAAAGAAGATGCTCCATTGAATAGGAAACGAGTACTTGTTAACCCACTGGTGCAGGTTGTTTCTGCATTGAAAGGGGTGATTTGAGATTTATTCCGTTTAGTATAAGTGATGCCATTTACTGTGCCGCTATCACCTACTTGAGCATTCTCACACTTAATCGTGACTCCGTTAGTGGCCAAATAGAAAAGTGGTTGGCTTTGTTCAACAAAGGTTGCCGTTATGTTTTTATGGTTATCAATAGTGAGGTGAGTAGGATTATCGGTACTAGTAATATCGCCCTGCCATTTGTCAAAAGTCCACCCCGAAGATGGAGAAGCAGTGAGGTCGACTGTAGTACCATGTTCGAATTCCTGTTGGTCGGGATCTTTTAAGATTGAACCTTGCCCCGTAATGTTTACTGTAAGTGTATAGGTCTTCTTTTGAAATACTGCTGTTACCTGTTTTGGGTTATCCACTGTAATTTGAGTGGGATTATCCGTGCCCGTCACATTTCCTTGCCATTCTACGAACTTCCATCCATTTGCAGGATTGGCTGAAAGTTCCACTATTGAACCATGCTTATAATTTTTAGTTTTATTCTCTATAACCTGTTCATCCACTGTTCCATCTCCCTCTGTGGTTATGGTGAGTGCATATTCTTTCTTTTTAAAAATTGCCTCAATGTTTTTATCTGCGTCAATGGTAATTTCAGCCGTGCTATTGGTACTGTTGAAGTCTCCGTTCCATTCCACAAAAAGCCAGCCCTCATTGGGAGTAGCAGAAATTTCTTGTGTACTGCCTTCTTCATATTCTCCGTCGACCGGACTTACGTTACCACCTTCAGCCGGGGATGAGCTAAGTGTAAGCTGATAAAGCGTGGTAGTATTGCTGCTATCAGTTGAGGTGGATTTGCAACTGTATAGCAGTAGTCCACTTAATAGGACGACGATAAGTAATGATTTGTTCAAAATGGATGATTTAATTTTAATTTATTAATAGATGAAATTCTTGCCTTGCGGTATAGTGGTTATATACGTTGCCAGAATGGGAGAAGGGTCAACTAATATTTAAATAGGCTTCATAAAGAGTTGAAAATTGTGGAAAGGTGTAGATGTAGTCTGCTACTTTGGAGGGATATAGGTTTTCAGTTATATGATCGTTTTGCTATTTCCGGTACATAACTATTTCTTTTACCATCTCATATTTGCCGTTCCCGAAAATAAACGATATCCTGTAAGACTGTGTTTTAAACATGAAGTAATTCTAAACCAAAGTATTTGTAAAATATGAAGTTAGTCGACGCTGACGGAAACGAATTAACAAGTAAAGAAAATGTAGATGCCAAGGAGCTGGAAAAGCAGATGTCCAAGAAGATTGAGACTCTGCTTGAACCGGTCATGAATAAAATTAAGCTTTCCGGCGCGCAGGTTCCACAAGAACAATTGATGCAGTTAAGCTCTGCTGCCCAGCAGATGTTGCACAACCGGATGATCTACAACCTGCTGAAAAAGGTCGGAATCGAAGATCTGGACCAAGTGCTATCCGAAGATGATGTAGAAGAGCTTTCAACATCACTTAAAAACCAAGTTAAAATGGTTGACGGCGATGAAGCACAAAATGCTCAGGAACAAATGAAACAGAAAATGAAGGAGATGCAGCAAGAACAGCAAAAGCAAAATCCGGATAGCTAAATTTAGGACATGTGTTGCTCTGAACTTATTTCAGGGTCTAACATAATCACAGATGCTGAACTATGTTCAGCATTAGACATTAGTAATTTTGTCCAATTACTGAATCAATTGTTGGGCATATTTTATAATATCAGCATGGCGTCGCCAAAGGAGTAGAAACGGTACTTCTCATCGATGGCGTGCTGATATATTTTTTTCATCTCTTCATAACCGGTAAAGGCTGCTACCAGCATCAAAAGGGTGCTTTTAGGCAGGTGAAAATTGGTAATTAGCGCGTCGGTTCCCTTGAATTCAAAGCCGGGACGGATAAAAATATCTGTATCCATCTTGGTAGATGTAAACTCTTCGTGTTCTCGCAGGGCCGATTCCAAGACACGTACACTGGTTGTTCCTACAGCTGTAAGATGTTCGGCGTTATTTAATTTTTTGGCTGTATCTTCTGTGATCTTAAACCACTCTGAATGCATGGTGTGTTCCTCGATGCTGTCGGCTTTGACCGGAGCAAAGGTTCCAAGACCTACGTGTAGAGTTACTTCGGCCTGCTCAATACCTTCCTCTTCAATTTGAGCAAGAAGCTCATCGGTAAAATGAAGTCCCGCGGTAGGGGCGGCTTTACTGCCTAGATCATCCGCGTAAACGGTTTGGTATTTTTCTGATAGCGATTCGTTTTGCTCTATATAAGGAGGAAAAGGGGTGTGCTTATATTGGTCATAAACCTGGTGGTCGAGTGAAGGATCCATTTTAAGAGTGCGCAATCCCTCGTCATCAATATTCAGTACTTCAGCAGTGATGGTGTCTGTCAGCTCTACCGTTCTCCCTTTTTTGAACTTTTTTCCCGGACGGACCATCGCCTGTACGGTAGTATTATTTGCTGTATCGAGAATAAAGATCTCTTTGCTTCCGTCGTCAAAAAGAAGTCGGCATTTTTCCACTTTGCTATTGTTGACTACGAGCGTGGTTTCGCGAGGCAGATAATCTAAAATATTATAAAACCGGTCGTCGGTGATGGTGTCCGACTCACGATCGTAGACAAGCAAGCGGGAATGGTCGCGCGGGTCCGCCGGTTTTTGGGCGATAAATTCATCGGGTAGTTCGTAGTCGAAATCGGAAAGAGTGAAACTCATTTGAAAGTAGTACTTGCCGCAGATTTACGCGGATTAATACGGGTTATTTTTAGCTGCTAAAGATAAGGAAAATTAATGGGGATCAAGAGTAGAAGTAAGTATATCGGTTTATATATGTGCAGATGTTTGGCTATTCCTCAAAAGGGATTTCCAGCTGCTTGAAATGGCCTTTTTCATTCAAGTTCAAATTCGAAAGTGTAATGCCGAGCAGGCGTACCTTTCGTTCGCCTACTTTGGTTTCTTCGAGCAGTGTAATAGCCGTATGGGCGATATCTTCGGCATCGTTAATATAGTGACTGAAAGAGGTGCTGCGGGTGATCGTTTCAAAATCTTCGTACCGTATCTTAAGCGTTACGGTTTTACCGGCAGCATTTTTGTCTTTCATGCTTTGAGAAATTTTCTCGGCCAATTCTCGCAAAAAGTTATTTATCCATCCCAGGTCGTCAACATCTTCAGAAAAGGTACGTTCTTTTCCTATCGATTTGCGGATGCGGTGGGTCTTTACTTGCCGGTTGTCAATGCCTCGAACAATGCGATAGTAATACCGGCCGGTTTTACCGAATTCATTAACCAGGTCAATTTCGGACCATTCCTTTAAATCGTTGCCCGTATAAATACCCAACGATTTCATTTTAGATTCGGTAGCCTCTCCTATCCCATGGAATTCACCTATCTCTAGCTTCTCCAAAAAGTCTTGAGCATCTTCAGGTAAAATCACTGCAAGTCCGTCGGGTTTATCTAAGTCGGAAGCTACTTTGGCCAAAAATTTATTATGTGCCACACCTGCTGATGCGGTAAGCCGGGTCATTTCTTTGATGCGTTTGCGAATCTTTTTTGCTATCAATGTGGCAGACGGAAGGTTGATATGGTTTTCGGTGACATCAAGATAGGCCTCATCCAGTGATAGCGGTTCAACAAGGTCTGTAAACTCAAAGAAAATCTCCCTGATCTGTTGCGATACTTTTCGATAAACTTCAAAACGGGGTTTCACAAAAATGGCATGCGGACATAAGCGAACGGCTTTGGCTGCAGGCATAGCCGAATGGACCCCATACTTTCGAACTTCATAGCTGGCGGCGGCTACGACTCCGCGTCCCTCGGGAGACCCTCCAACAATTACGGGCTTGCCGCGATATTCGGGAAAATCGCGTTGTTCAACGGATGCATAAAAGGCATCCATATCAATATGGATAATTTTTCGGATATCTGATTCGGGCATTGAACAACAATTGAGAGAATGCTAGTTAATATATGATATCAACATAAATCTATAGTAAAAATATCGGTTCCAAAATCGGTTAAAAAAGTATATTTTTTGTGCAAATCATTTTAAAAAATAAAATTTATGACGGAATGGAAGAATTAAACGGGACCATGATATTCTGGCTAATTTCTGTTGGCTTAGTAGCCGGAGCACTTATCAAGGTAGGCATTTGGAAACAAGGTGTTGAGCTTGTACCTAACCTTATTGGCGGTGTTGTTGGGGCAGTAGTTATTGGAAGTGTAGCTGTAATGGTAGGCATGCCCGGAAGTTTGGTCTTTGGCTTTTTAGGGAGCATGGCCGTGCTTTTTATTATGAATGTCTTTTATCTGCAATCCGATGAAAAGCACGCGTAATTATTTGGTAGACTGATGAAAAGAACGCACATCAGAGCATTACTTTTGGGATAGGTTGGATTCTTATCCAAAATTTATTTAATTAGCAGCAGGGATTGTGATGAGTTGTACTGGGGTTCTGGTTTCGGCCAGGACCCTTTTTTATTTAGATGATGTAACTTCTGTATTTGGCGGTCGTGCAAAAAGGGGAACTTAAGTTACATCATAGCACATGGATAGAGAACAGCCCCCATCTTTTGATCAGCTCAAAGAACTGAATAATCAGTTCGACCAGCAGTTGCAAGCGCTCGAGAGAAATCAGCCACGCAACTCCTCTCTATCATGGAAAAAGATGTTGCTGAAAGTATTGCTTGGGATAGTTGCTTTGCCCCTGCCTTTTTTTCTGCTTGTCAGAGTTTCAGTATTCATGTATCACAACTATCAAACAAATGGATGGTTGGCACTTTCGATGGGATGTTTGGCTACCATAATATTATTGTTGCTTTATGGCGGTGTTTTTGTCTATAAATTTGGGATGGGCAAAAAAGCCATTACGTATATTTTCCGCGGGGTTTTAGTGCTGGTGGTCGCCTATACTTTTTATGGGATGTTATATTATTCCAGCCTGAATACGAAGACAGTAGAAATACGTTCCTATTATCGATCCCTGCATCCCATAATGCGGGTGGCTTTGACTACGGTAACACTTGCAGATAGCGAGATAATTGTAACCGATATACAGCGCAGTGCCGAAGACTATCGACGGATGGAACTTTCCGAAAACGAACACTCACTGCATTATGTGCAGGCCAACGGTTATGTACACGCCATTGATTTGCGCACCAAAGGCCGGCCATGGTGGAAAAACTGGATGTTTGAACATTCCTTTAAGCTATTGGGGTTGTCAACGATTCGACATATTGGTACTGCTGATCATTTGCATGTTTACTTGCCGTTAAATAAATAAGAAGTGACATTAGATTAATTGACACTGTTTACAAATAGTTGGGTTACCGTATATTTTACGAGTAACCGAGAACTAAAGATTACAGAGGGATAAATAGTTTAGTTATGGAAAAGTCTGCAACATATTCGCTATGGTTGGAACCAACGGGCGATACAGCATATAAACTGCAAGAGCGTATAAAGCAGCTCAGCAGAAAGTTTGATACGCCCTTGTTTTCTCCTCACGTTACACTTCTTGGAGGCTTGACGGCATCAAAAACAGAACTTAAAGCCCTAACAGATACCCTGGCTTCATCAGTAACTCCATTTGAATTAAAACTTACCAAGGCCGGCTATCTAAATACATTTTACCAATCACTATTTATTCATGTGGAGCAAAATGAAGGACTCATTCACCTGCATGACAATGCATGTCGTTTATTTGATTGTCCAGAAGAGTACGAAAATGAATACATGCCACATCTAAGCTTGCTCTATGGAGATTTGACGCAGCAGCAAAAGGAAAAAATACTCAACAATATTGGCAGAGAGTTTTATATCCGGTTTAACACAAGAAAAGTGGTTTTAATGCATACCGATGGGAAGCCTGAGCAGTGGAAGAAAGTTCATACGGCAATGTTTAAACAGGGGTAATAAATGTTGACACTCTGTAATAATATTGCGATTGTCGATCTAATGAGTTGCTAAAATTTTTGAAATTATTACATCAGTTAAAAAACCTATTTTATGTCCGACTATAAATTTTTTGCTCAGGTAAATAAGGCGTTTGATATAGCAGCCAAATATTCTGATTTCGACCAGGGGCTGCTTGATCAAATCAAAATCTGTAATAACGTTTATCACATTACCTTTCCACTTGAACGCGATGACGGTTCTATCGAAGTAATTCACGGGTGGCGGGTCGAGCACAGCCATCACAAGTTGCCCACGAAGGGAGGAATTCGTTTTAGCACGACGGTTAATGAAGATGAAACGATGGCTCTGGCGGCACTTATGACCTATAAATGTGCTGTTGTTGATGTTCCGTTTGGAGGGGCTAAAGGGGGTATTAAGATTGACAAATCCCGATTTTCGGACGATGAGCTTGAACGCATTACCCGCCGCTATACCTACGAGTTGATTAAAAAGGACTTTTTAGGACCGGGATCAGATGTTCCGGCTCCTGATTATGGTACCGGTGCTCGTGAAATGGGGTGGATTTTAGATACTTACCGGCAGTTAAAGTCTGATATTAATGCCGAAGCATGTGTGACAGGAAAACCCATTCCCCAAGGCGGAGTACGCGGACGTACCGAAGCAACTGGTCGAGGAGTATATTTTGGGATCCGTGAGGCTTGTAAAAATAAAGAAGATATGGAAGATCTCGGATTGGAGGCTGGATTAGAAGGGAAGACCTTTGTTATTCAGGGGCTCGGTAATGTGGGCTATCATACGGCCCAGAATATGATTCAGGGCGGTGCCATCCTGGTTGGTGTAGCAGAAATAGAAGGATCCATCTATGACGCTGAAGGCATAGATCTTGAACGATTGATGCAGCACCGTGAGGATACCGGGTCCATACTGGGTTTTAGTGATACCAAAGAGCTTGAAAATAATACGGCCGTTTTAGAAGAGGAGTGTGACATCCTAATACCGGCTGCACTCGAAAATCAGCTTACTGAAGAGAATGCACCTAAAATTCAGGCAAAGATAATTGGTGTAGCTGCTAACGGACCAACAACGGCCAAGGCACACGATATTTTAAAAGAGAAGGGAGCACTTATAATACCTGACAGTTATCTCAATGCCGGTGGAGTGACCGTTTCCTACTTTGAGTGGTTGAAAAATCTTTCGCACGTTCGCTTTGGCCGCATGGAAAAGCGGTTTGAGGAAAGCAGTTACCGGAAAATTTTAAATGTTATCGAAAATATTTCTGATCGTAAATTTTCTGAAGCAGAAATGGGGGTTTTGGCTCAAGGTGCAGATGAGAAGGATTTGGTTGATTCCGGTCTCGAAGAAACAATGGTTAATTCCTACAATGAGCTAAATGAATTGCGGAAAAAACATGATATCGATCTTCGTACGGCAGCTTTTCTAAACGCCATTAATAAAGTGGGTATCATGTACAATCAGATGGGCATTTTCCCATGATATAATAGTTGACTCAGCGATTATAAGATGTCATAAGTTATGACCTCATTTTATCTGGTTATGTTTGTGGTGCCACTGCTTATCCTTGGATTGGCAGTGGCTCTTTCTTTGCGTGTAAAATTCCGTGACAATGGATGAAACACAGGCTATCTCGATAGCGGTAGATGAATATGCCGTTGGAGCATTTATCGGCTACCTTTTGCTGCTTGTTGGTATAGGGATATATTCATCCCGTTTTTCATCGGAGGGTATCAGTGAGTTTTTTATTGGTGGTCGCCAGATAAATCGGTTTGTGGTGGCTTTGTCAGCAGTGGTATCTGGACGTAGCGCTTGGCTTCTTGTGGGCGTAACCGGCATGGCCTATGCCCAAGGTGCTTCGGCGGTATGGGCCGTGATGGGATATGTTATTGTTGAGCTATTTCTTTTTCTGTATTACGCCCGGAGACTTCGGAATTTTTCGGAGACATATAACTGTATAACCGTACCCGACTTTTTCGCAGAGCGATTTAATGATAAAAATGGCTATCTACGCATCGCACTGGTTGTCGTATTCCTGATTTTTATGGTCAGTTATGTTTCAGCCCAGTTTGTGGCGGGTGGAAAAGCTTTTGCCTCCAGCTTTGGTCTCACGCAAACCAACGGCATTATCCTTACTGCGATTATTATCATGGGATATACGGTATTGGGTGGTTTTTTGGCCGTCAGTCTTACCGATATGTTTCAAGCCATTTTTATGATTTTTGCACTGGTGGTGCTCCCTTTTATTGCTATCTGGGATGCAGGTGGGTTACCTCAGGTTTTATCGCAGTTAAATAGTATGGAAGCGGGATTTGTGGATCCAATGGCTATTGGTTTTGGAGGACTTCTTGGGTTTCTGGGTATTGGGCTTGGATCACCGGGAAATCCACACATTCTTTCTCGTTATATGTCTATTGACGATCCAAAGCAGTTAAGGTGGTCAGCGGTTGTGGGTACAATATGGAATGTTTTAATGGGCTGGGGTGCGATATTTATTGGTCTGGCGGGCAGGGCTTATTTTCCGGAGGTAGAACTGTTACCGGCCGGTGATACCGAAAACCTCTATCCCGCCCTGGCACAAGAGCACTTGCATCCCATCATATTTGGAGTCGTCGTGGCCTCTATCTTTGCGGCTATTATGTCAACAGCAGATTCACAACTTTTGGTAGCTGCATCATCGGTGGTTCGGGATTTGTATGACAAAATTATTAAAAAGGGTCAGCAGATCACCCAACGCAAGCTGGTACTTTATAGCCGCATTATTGTAGTTATACTTGTAGCTATTGCACTGTTGTTTAGTTTGGTTGCTCAGGAGCTGGTTTTTTGGCTGGTACTTTTTGCTTGGGCAGGATTGGGAGCAGCAGTTGGACCTACATCAATACTTGCTCTTTATTGGAAAGGGACAACCAGAAAGGGCGTTTTTGCGGGATTAATTACCGGGACTGTAGTAACTATAATTTGGTACTACATTCCTGTGTTGAAAGACAATTTATATGAATTAATTCCGGCCTTTCTGCTTAGTTTTCTGGCAACATGGATCGTCAGCAAGTTTACTCAAACGCCGGATAATATTGAAGAGGCATTTGTGGAATTTGAAAAGTAAGGTTCTGTTCTACAGATCAAATACCTCAGAAGGTCGCATGTTGCGATAATCCGGCATAATCATCCCGGCATCGGCCCCAAAATATGTGGGATCGGAAACATAGTAGCGCTTCCCATTATAGGAAATTGGATCGTTAATACGTTGACCGCTTGGTTCTTCATCAGGAAAATGGACGGCAAGGGTTAAGTGTCCCGGATAACGTACTACGACATAGTCGAGATCAGTAAGCTGATCAAGTAAATATCCAAGCATAATAGCTCGGTCATCACAGTCCGATGCCGGATAGTAGAGCGTTTCAACGGGGAACATTTTTTTCTCAGTATTAAACTGTTCGGTATCAGTTTGATACTCAAAAGAGCGCTGTGTGAAACGAAGTAACAGGTTTACCTGTTCGATGGTAGATTTGTCTTCGATCAGTGGTTTAAGTGATTCAGTTAACTGTGAATGCGTTTCATCATTTTCTATTTGGCTACCAAAATAGAGCTTCAAATCGGCTTGCGGATAATTCTTAAAGTAGTTAACGGTTTGTACATCTACCGGTAGGCTGATGGAATAGGTAGAGTCTCGGAAGCTGAATTCCAAGTTTCTTTGTTCTTGTTTTTGCTGCAATATGGGAAACCTTTCAAAGAGTAAATTGATTGGTCTTGCTTCCTTTTTAGCATGGTTACCCTTGTAGGTATAAAATCTTTCCGGAAGAGTGGGATGATCGCTACCCAATTCTATATCATAATACGTGGATCCATTCATGGTTAATGATTTTCGGAAAACATGCGGGGTGGCTTTAACTAAGAGATGAACCTTATGATCTTTATAAGCTACCTTGGTGCCGAAACCCGATTGTGTAAGCATAAACCATGTGAATAACGTAGCCTCATTGGTTTTTGTCCCATAAATCTGGGTGCCAATGTTATGCAGTAGCTGAGCATACCCAAAATCATTTAGCGACAATTGCTCTCGTACTTGCTGAATTTGTTGCAGAAAAGAAGGATAATCTTTTGTACTTAGGTGCTTCCAGAATTCTGCGATAGCTTTACGGTTCACGGGTCTGTCTAATTGCTTTTCATAGGCAGTGTAATATTTATAGTTGATTGGAATGCCAAAGTATTGTAGCTGCCTGGAGCTAACCTTTGCGTTTTTAATCTTAGGATTAAAGTCAGTTCTAATACCTCTAGAGGAGTTAACCGATTCAGATTCAGCAGTAATTTCCTGGTCTATATCGGTTTTTAATGGAGGCTCACCCTGCGGCTCAGAAGTGTTTTTTTTATGTTCTTTTTGAGGCTGACCCTTTTCCGGAGATTTCCGCTCTCCTTTGGGTTGTTGATCTTGCACATTTGGATCAGTTTCATCCTGGTTTCTCTTAGATTTGGGATCCGTTGATTCGGGTTCACCTACCACTGGCAGCTGCTTGGGTTTTGGTTTTTTATAGAAATCAGAGCTGAGCTCCGATGCGAAGTCTCCCCACTCCTTTTGGAGCATCTCATAGAACTCTCTATCATACTCATTTTGAAACTCCTGGAACTCTTGAAGATAGTTTTCTTTCCACTCTTCAAAATCTTGAGCTTGCCCGGTATTAAATGAGATACACAAAATCACTAGTAAGGTAGCTAAAAAGCGAAAGAAAGTTTTTTTAATATTATCCTGAACCATAATTAACCACTTGGGTTAGATGAATTATTTTGATAAATGGTAACCTCAAACGATGAGAGATACAAACATTTCAGTTATGGTTTAATATTCTGATCCGATTAAATAATTAAGCTGTTACGTTTAAGACAAAATAAAATGAAGTATACAGTAAAATATCCGATGGATTTTTGTAAAAAATAAGATTAAGATTTGAAATCTTATTCGAAAAATAGCATGTTCGTAGATGATAAAATCGAACGGGGACAAATCTCAAAAGTAAATATAAGAGAGTCAACCTATGGACTTTGCAAAACTTATTTTAACAACCATAATTACAGCATTTCTTTTCTGGGGATGTGGCCCAACACAAAGTGTTCAACGAGTAGATCCGGGATCTCAGTCTGATTTATCAGGGAATTGGAATGACACTGATGCTCGTATGGTGGCAGAAGATATGACCTCTGATATTCTTTCGGCCGCATGGTTGCAGAATGTAGAATCACCGGTTCTAATTGTCGGGGATATAAGAAATAATACCACAGAACATATCCGTACAGATATTTTTATCAAAGAAATAGAACGTGCGATGGTTAACAGTCAAAAAGTGGAGATTGTCGCAGATCCTGACCAACGTGGCCAAATTAGGGCTGAGCGCGATGATCAGCAGCAACATGCTTCTTATGAATCCGCTTCTTCTCTTGCGCAAGAGCTTGGTGCAGACTTTATGTTAGTTGGCGGTATAGAAGCTAATGTAGACAAGAATCTAGATGGAACACGGGCCGCCAAGTTTTATACCGTCAACCTTGAATTGATTAACGTTGAATCTAACCGAAAAGCATGGATTGGGAATAAAAAAATCAAGAAGATGATTGAGCGGAGTAAAGTAAAATGGTAAATGCCTTTTGTTTATTTTTGGTTTCTTAATTTTGATAGATGTTAAATCTATTGGACTTTAAAGGAAGATTGAGGATTTAAGTATCCCATAGGTTAGGGATTAGATATTGACCTGATCGGACAATAGGTTAATTAAGCACATGGAGGATCATTTTCATGGTTCGTGGAAAGATAATCGGGGTATTTATATTCTTGGTATTTACAGGACTTTTAGCGGGGTGTGGTTCGCAAAAGCTTGTAAATGGCCAAAAACAGATGCGGATGTCTTTCCAATCCGGTGATTTTGAAAGAGCTGATTTTATTGCCGACAGCCTTAAAGAAAATGAGATCTATGATGCTAAAGACCGTGTCCTTTACGCCCTGGAAAAAGGGACCATTAACTATTTCAAGGGAGATTATGAACAGAGCATTGAGTCTTTTACGAACGCCGAAGAATATATTGATCAGTTATTTGCGAAAAGTATAAAAACAGGAGTCGGTGCGTTTTTAAGTAACGATACCCAGCTGAACTATGATGGAGAGGTTTATGAGGATGTATATCTCAATGGGTTTAAGAGTCTGGGATATCTGAAAATGGATAATTTTGAGAGTGCCCTGGTTGAGGCTCGGCGTATTGCGCAAAAACTTTCAGAAGCAGAGCAAAAATATAGTGAATACGCTAGTGCTATGGCTGAATCTGATACAACGGAAAAGGAAATAAAATGGGAGTCGGGTACTTCCAGTATTCACGATAGCCCGCTCTCCCATTATCTGGCAGGTGCTCTGTATGCCAAATCCGGTGAAAAAGATGGGGCGCGGATCGAAATGAATAAGTTGAGACGAGCTATAGATAATCACCAGGCAATGCCTGACTCAAAGCTTAGATTTGATTCTACTTTTACAAAAGTACAGGATCCCGATCGGTATAATACGATGTTAATGGCTTTTTGCGGTAATGCTCCTGACAAAGTAGACATGATTATTAATACCGATTTAAACCTGGACGGAAGGGGAGTAAAGATTGCAATTCCCAGGCTGAAAATGCGGCCATCCAATGTGGGTATCATTGAAGTTGCAATAAATGATACCATGAGTACTGAGTTAAAGATTATTGAAGAGATGGATAAGGTGGCTCGGGAAACATTTAAAATTAAAAAGCCCATCATTGTTGCAAGAGCTACTATCAGAGGAATTCTAAAATCCGTTGCTCAAGAAGGTATTACCGATGCAATAGAAGATGAGTATGGTTCGGTAGCAGGAGATGTCGCTAGTTTTCTGGGAGGCAGAGCCCGGGAGGCCACGGAGCAGGCCGACCTTCGGGGCTGGCAAACAATGCCCGGAAAAGTGTATACAAATGTAGTTAAGCTTCCTTCCGGGGAACATGACGTCACTTTTAACTATTATTCACCGGCCGGAGAATTGCTGTACTCAGAGACACGTATTGTAGAAATAAGTGAGCAGGAACGTTTAGAACCTATAGCATCCATTTATTCTAACTAAATAGTGAATTCTTGATCGTTATTATGAAAATGAATAGGGTAAGTCATCAGTTATTTTTATTAGTGGGATTCGTTTTACTTGTTTTTACCTATGGTTGTTCGGCAACAGCAGAAGCCCAAAGCCAGGCATTACCGGCTTGGATTGATAATCCGGCAGATCAATATAGTGAGAATCAATTTCTAATGGCGGTCGGTTCTTCGCCTACCAGAGAAGGAGCTCGAACTCAGGCCCAATCAAATCTGGCTCAGATATTTATTTCAGAAGTGAAAGTTGACGAGTCTTATGTTAATGAATTTAAGGAAATTACAGATTCCCAAGAAGGAACAACAGTACGCGAAAAAACCAATTTGATTACTCAGACAGAGGTTAACTCAGACCAACAGATGAGAAATGTAGAAATCAAAGAAATGCATCAGGCAGCAGACGGAACGTTTTACGCGCTTGCCGCAATGGATCGTCTGGAAACAGCCCAGTTGTATAGTAGTGAAATAGACAATAATCAAAATGAAATTAGCTCCCTTCGTAAAAATGCCGAGCAAACCAATAGCAGATTAGATCGATTAATCTATTTGAAACAAGCATTAGCTACGGCACGAGTTAATGATATGTTAGTAAATCAGCGAGCTATTCTTACCGGACAGGCAGCACGGGGAGAGGTAGCATCGTCAAAAATTATGCAAGAGTATAAAGAGGCAAAAAAAGCCTGTACTGTAAAATTGTTAAAAGATGGAG
>CAYNKF010000016.1:0-14923 GCA_964397705.1 uncultured Balneolaceae bacterium
CGATAACGTATCCATCGGACTACTGGGAGCTGATCTTGAACGAGCCAATGGACGGTATCGCATCAAAAAAATCTATACCGACGAGAATTGGAACCCAGACTTACATGCCCCACTGGCACAGCCAGGTATTGATGTTCAGGAAGGAGATTACATTCTCGCTGTCAATGGGCAAGAGCTGGAGGCACCCACAAATCCGTTTAGTATTTTTGAGGGAACTGCCGACCGCAATACCATATTGACGATCAATGATGAGCCAACAATGAAAGGGGCTCAACAGATTTCTGTTAAGCCTATTGACGATGAAGGAGAGCTCAGAACCCGTAATTGGGTTGAAAGTAACCGTCGCAAGGTTGAAGAGATGTCAGACGGTAGGCTTGCCTACGTCTGGTTGCCAAATACGGCTCAGGCAGGATATAATGCCTTTAACCGCTACTATTTCGCCCAACAACACAAAGATGGAATCGTTGTTGATGAACGAAATAATGGCGGTGGATCAGCGGCTGATTATATGATCGATGTAATGGATCGCGAACTGTTGGGATATTTTAACAGCAAAACCGGAGACAAATTTCCGCCTTTTACAACACCAATGGCCGGACTCTGGGGACCCAAGGTCATGGTCATCAATGAAAGTGCCGGTTCCGGTGGAGATCTCTTACCCTATATGTTCCGAGAGAAAGAAATCGGTCCGTTGGTTGGTACACGTACTTGGGGCGGTCTCGTAGGTATCTGGGATACCCCTCAATTTATAGACGGTGGCGGTATGACCGCTCCCCGCGGCGGTTTCTTTAACACCGACGGTGAATGGGATGTCGAAGGTGAAGGTGTCAGTCCTGATATTCATGTTATACAGCGACCAAGTAGCATAATTAAGGGTAATGATCCGCAACTTCAACGCGCCGTTAAAGAGGCTCTTGATCTTCTTGAAAACCAAAACGTGGAGTTAGAAGAAGAGCCCGCCCCACCCGTATTATGGAAACGAGCCGGTGAAACCGAAGGATGGAATTGATGCTAATACATAACTGTGAAATTAAAGCCCGGCTTAATGCCGGGCTTTTCTATTTAAATTCTCCAAGTGGCAAACTCGATAAGCATTAGCACCTAAAATTTCCTACCTTTACCTTCCATAATTTTGAAGTAAAAACCCTGATTATGCAATTTTTTAGCAGAAAACTAATAAAACCTCAGGATTTAAACGCTCATGGAACCCTGTTCGGTGGAACGGTATTAAGCTGGGTTGATGAGGAATCAGCCATATTTGTTACCTGCCAGCTCGATAAAGGTAACATTGTAACCAAATATATGTCTGAAATTGATTTCGTAAGCTCCGCGGGACTTGGCGATATCATTGAAATTGGTATGGAAACGGTTAAGTTCGGCAGGAGTTCAATAACAGTCCGATGTGAGGTACGCCACAAGTTCACAAAAGAAACTATAATCAAAATCGACAAAATTGTGTTTGTACACCTCGTGGATGGAAAACCATCACCACATGGAATTAATGAACCTCAAAACGAATAGCATATTTAAATTCTCTAATAAGAGTGAGAATGTAATAATATTTAAGCTTATTCGATTTCATTTTATTAATTTGAGACACCAAGTTATTTGTTACACAGCGCTAAATACATCAGAATAGGTAATATCATCTAAGACAGGAGATCGTACATGAAATATCAGTTTATCGATGCCGATAAGATTATCGATATGCTTTTTAAAGATTCAGAGTATGTCGCCGAGTTTTGCGAAGCGGGAGTTACTTCTTTTGATGAGTTTATCGAAAATTATCGCAAATATCTTTTAGACAGAAATATGACCGATCTCCGAAAAGCTGGGCACAAGATTAAGCCGGGTGCGCAAATGATGGGAGCTGATGAGGTCGTTGATGAATATGAACACGCCAAAAATCTGCTTGATGATAATGCCGATAATGAAGAATTGGAAAAGTCAGTTGATAAAATGAGTGGTATTTGTTCAACTATTCAAGAAGAATTAACCCACCTTGCGAAGGCACAGAATTAATGCTTTTTGCCAGATAGTGTCTATATTTGGCATGCATTAGAATTCACCAAAATCAAAAACCAATAAATTGTGAGCATTTTAGTCACCGGCGGTGCCGGTTTTATCGGCAGTCATACTGTTGTAGAACTGTTAGAGAATAATGAAGATGTCATTGTCGTCGATAACCTTAGCAACAGTAAGAAAGAAGCTCTTAATCGGGTAGAAAAGATCACTGGTAAGTCACTAACCTTCTACAAAACGGATCTACTTGATAAGGAAGGGCTAGATGAGGTTTTTAGTAAACATGAGATTGATTCTGTAATCCATTTTGCAGGATTTAAAGCAGTGGGCGAATCAGTAGAACAACCTCTCTCCTATTATCACAACAATATTACCGGCACCATTTACCTGTGCGAGGTGATGGCCCAACACAATGTTACTGATATAGTATTCAGCTCCTCGGCTACGGTGTACGGCGATCCAGAAACTGTACCCATTCAAGAAGATTTTCCACTGACTGCCACTAACCCATATGGGCGCACTAAGTTATTTATTGAAAAAATACTTCGTGACTTACATATCTCTAACGACAACTGGAACATAGCACTGCTCCGTTATTTCAATCCCGTGGGTGCCCATGAAAGCGGCCGCATTGGTGAAGATCCAAATGATATCCCCAATAATCTGATGCCTTATATCACTCAGGTAGCGGTAGGCAAGTTGGACAAACTCTCTGTATTTGGGGATGATTATCCAACTCACGATGGAACAGGCGTCCGTGATTACATTCATGTTGTAGATTTGGCCATCGGACACCTTAAGGCACTAGACAAATTGCAAGCCAATCCAGGAGTAGTAACGTATAACCTCGGTACCGGACAAGGATATAGTGTTCTAGATGTAGTGAATGCATTCGAGAAAGCCTCAGGACAAGACGTGCCTTACAAAATAACCGATCGGCGTTCTGGTGATATCGCCAGTTGCTATGCAGATCCTACCAAAGCCGAAAAAGAGCTCGGATGGACAGCAAAAAGAGATATTGTAGAGATGTGCAAAGATGCCTGGCGCTGGCAATCACAAAATCCCGAGGGATACTAATCCGTTACGAATCGTAATCTCTTTTTACCGCCAAAAAGATTAAATGATGGTCCACTGAAACCTCTCCTTCTGTTGAAGAATCCCAGTGTTCGACAAGAAGAGACATCTCTTTCGTTGTTAGCTGCCGGCCCTGCTTCAGCGTATCCATACCCAGATGTTTAAGTTCATCAAAAAAGTCTTTGGCACTTTCATACTTGCGGGTAATCGTATCCTCATAATAATCAACCTGCGCTGGACCTACAGACATTTTTATAACCATCTCTTCAACGTCGGGTAGTTCATTGGCTGTAAAAGGCAATCCCAGCTCTTGACAATATCTTCTCCAATTTGGAAAGCTCTCATTACCGGGAAAGGAAGCCAGTAATAATCCGCCTGGCTTCGTAATCTCCAACCACTTTGCCAGTGTTTGAGCAGGCTGATCAAACCAGTGCGCCGTAAATCCACTGACCGTCATAGCATAATGGGGTTCATCAAATTCGGGCACCTGTTCAGCATCTGCTACTTTAAACGTCAGATTATCGTGATCCGAAAACTTTTTCCTGCAAAATTTGACCATGCCTTTGGAAAGGTCCCGAATTTCAATTTCTCTATTGGGATATAAATCTATCAAACCCTTCGTTACGAATCCTGTTCCGGCTCCCAATTCGGTAATAGGTCCTGATGGGATAATGTCTCTCCAAGGTTGCAATGAGGCGATAAGCCGGTCTGCCACCTCCTTTTGCAATGATGCATGCTCATCGTAATAGGAGGCAGCATTACAAAATGATTCAGCGATATGCTGTTTAACTTCACTGCCAGTTACAGAATGTTGTTCATCCATAAAATATGTATCAAAGAATATCTTATTCCTCTGACGCTATATTTTCTTGATCCCGTTGCCAAGTAGAATCGCTCTTAAACGTGCGTATCATAGCCCTAAACTGGCGTACAAAGCGACGCTTATTATATTTAGGTGCAAATTGTGCAAACTCTAACATAAACAAGCGCTGAGACTCCTCATCATATACCGCTAAGTTTACAAACGGACCGGCCATTGCGTCATTTGTCATGGTCCAAACACCTAAGGTCTCAAAGGCTAAATCACTGTTGTGTGTAAACTGCTCTGTTTCATGTGGACGGTTGTATGCCGTGGTTACATAAGACTCCTCACGAGAACCGCGAATCCATTGTTCATTGAGCGAATCTCTTTTGGTATTAATCCAATCTTCATCAATGTGGGTAGCGTCATCCATTTCTCTCCACCACATCCAAAACCAACGATCGTTTTCAGGTAACGGACGTCGCATGGTCATGAAATGTTGTTTCTGACCATTTTTGGTATAGGTAGTATCAATATTCTTAATCCAGTCATGTTGAATTCGCATTCGCCATCCTTCAGTTTGCCAAATGCTATCAGCCAAAGCTACCTGCTCGCCTCGGTCATAAATCTCCTGAGCGTAGCGCTGTATCTCTTTGTCAATTAAATTACTCGTTAATGTTTCTTTGGAATTTCGAATCTGCTCTGCAAGGGTAGAATCCGACTGCCCTGATAACAGTAAGAGCCACTGTTCACGATACCAGTGATTCTTCAGTGGAAAGGCAAATGACTCACCTTCTCGAACCTGTTGTTCAATTTCGTCGCTTAGTAACGCTCGAAGCAGTTCTCCGGTATTGGTAGTATCATTGATGGGAGCTGCTACAATCAGATTACGGTACCGCTTAAGATATTCTAACTGCTGATTGGTATTAAAATCCTGAAACCGAAGATCAAAACGTGGAGGTTTTCCTGGAATCGTTTGTATCCATCCGCCAAATGTTTCGCGTAATGCTTTGGCCGTCTCACTTTCAAACTGGGTAGAATCCATTATTACCACAAGCTCACCAAAGCTTCCACGAGCTTTTTGGCGGTAATCACCCTCACAGCCAACCCAAACTGCCACAAGAATAATAAGTACTGATAATTTTAATACTGATTTCATAGCCTCAATAATGACATTAAAATTTAACTATTTACCATACTTTAACCTTCTAACAAATGCAAACACCTCATCTTCCCACCCCTCCTCGGGATAGTGTTCCCTAATGGTATCAATGAGCGCGCTTCCTACAATATAACCATCCATATCAGCTGCTATGCGCTGGGCATCTTGATGGGATTTAATCCCAAATCCGACCATTTTCGGATTTTTGGTCACATTCTTTTTTACCCGTTCAATAAATTTCTTTACCGACTTTGCAACTTCATCACCCTCCCGGGCACCAGTAACGCCCGTAACAGATACACAGTATACAAATCCCTGCGACTGCTCATCAATCTTGCGCATTCGCTCATCAGAAGTATTGGGAGCTACAAGATATATAATTGGCAAATTCTGCTTTTCTGCTTCTTTTTTGAGTATCCCTGACTCTTCTATAGGAATATCGGGGATAATGAGCCCATCGACCCCTGCAACAGCAGCATCTTCGCAAAATCCTTCCACGCCATATCGCAGCACGGGATTGATATATCCCATCAAAATAATGGGTATCTGTGACTTCTCTCGCACTTGCTCTACAATGTGCAGGATTTTTTTCATGGTAATCCCTTGCTCAATTGCCACATTGCTCGAATATTGAATAGTGGGACCATCAGCCAACGGATCACTGAATGGCATGCCCAGCTCAACCAAGTCAACACCTTGTTCCTCAAATCCCAAAATGAGATCAACAGTAGCTTCTGGATCAGGATATCCGGCCGTTAAAAACAAGCTCATGATTTTTTCTGTGCCGTCGTGATGTTCAAAAAGTTGCGCTATTCTGTTTTCTGTTTGAATCATTGAAAATCTATGTTTGCAGATCCTGATTCAAAAAATAATCAAATCAGGAAGTTAATTACTTTAATACGTATTTAATCGTTATTAATGTTCAATATTCTTTGAGATGGTGCCCATATCCTTATCACCCCGCCCGGAACAATTTAAGACTACAATTTCATCTTTGGAAGTCTTTGGCATCAGCTCGTCCAAATAAGAGATAGCATGAGCTGTTTCCAGAGCCGGGATAATACCTTCGGTTTCAGAAAGCAGTTTGACTCCTTCCATTGCCTGGTCATCGGTAATAGCTTTATAATGTACTCGTTTCGTTTTATGAAGATACGAATGCTCAGGACCGATACCGGGATAGTCAAGTCCGGCTGAAATAGAGTGGGCAAGCTGAATTTGTCCTTCCGAATTATGTAGCAAATAACTCATAGAACCATGCAGCACACCGGGTTGACCTATACTAAGTGTTGCTGCAGTTTGATCGGTATCTGCCCCTAATCCTGCGGCTTCAAGTCCATACATTTGCACTGACTCATCCTCAATGAAGGGATAGAAAATGCCTATTGCGTTGGATCCGCCCCCTACACATGCCAACAGGTAGTCCGGGGATTCTCGTCCCTCAGCTTCAGCTAATTGCCTGCGGGTTTCATCCCCAATCACGCGGTGAAAGTTGCGTACCATCTTGGGATACGGATGTGGCCCTACAACGGACCCAATAATATAAAACGTATCCTCAACATTGGTTACCCAATCACGAATGGCTTCGTTGGTAGCATCCTTAAGCGTTTGGGATCCACTGGTGACCGGTCGAACTTCCGTACCTAGTAAACGCATACGTTCAACATTTAACTTCTGACGCTCCATATCCTCTGCCCCCATATAGACAATGCAATCCATGCCAAATTTAGCACAGGCGGTTGCCGTAGCTACACCATGTTGACCGGCCCCTGTTTCGGCAATTATACGATCTTTGCCCATGCGGCGGGCAAGCAGAATCTGGCCAATGGCATTATTGATTTTATGCGCTCCGGTGTGGCAAAGATCCTCACGCTTCAAATAAATTTTTGCTTTACCATAATGGTCAGTCAGACGGTTAGCATAGGTCAGTTTTGTAGGTCGTCCCACATATTCATTCAGCAATTGCCGATATTCCTTCTGGAAACTTTCATCATTCCAGGCTTCATCGTACGCCTCTTCAAGTTCCTCCAGTACGGGAATCAAAATTTCAGGGACAAACTTGCCTCCAAATTCGCCGTAATATCCTTCCTTCGTTGGTAAATCGTATTTCATTGTTTACAACTTTTTAAGGTGTTATCCTGAATTTATACAGGATTTATTTTGATAATTTTTTCCAAATGCTGAAATAAATTCAGCATGACACAAAGTTCATACTCAGGACTCACTTGAGAATACTATAATTCCCCAACCTCCTGCTGCTTCCATATTTTCCGCATTTCTTCCATAAAAAGATCTACTTTATCAAAATCCTTTACCCCCGGCTCAGCCTCCAAACCACTCGACACATCTACCGCATAGGGATGAACTTTCTCACAAGCCATGCGAATATTTTTAGGATTCAATCCTCCCGCCAGAAAATATGGCACACCCTGTGAAACCTGATCCAACACAGACCAGTCAAAAGTCTGTCCCGTACCACCCCATTTGCCATCAATTTTGGTATCAAAAAGCAGATACTCTACATGGTCAAGATAGGGCTGTATACGGTCATCTAATTCTGATGCATTATCCTCTTCCGATACATGGATAGCTTTAATCACCGGCTTGTCAACCAGTGAACAGTAATCTGGATTTTCATTGCCGTGCAACTGTACAAAATCAATACCCGTCTGACGTGCTATCATATTAACATCATCAAGCGGTTGATTTACGAAAACTCCTACACAATTAGGTCCGTGCAGCCAGTTGATCATTGCCCCCGCCTTTGCAGGCGTAACATGACGTGGACTATCCTCATAAAAAACAAAGCCCAAATAATGTGCCAGAGCACCAGAAACAAAGCGGGCATCTTCCAGCGTCGTGATTCCACAAATTTTTACTTTAGTTCGTTCTTCCGGATCTGCAAACATTTACTCTCCGTCTTCTTTGGAAATTAAGTTCTTTAATTTAGATTTCATTTCCTTAACGCCTTCGCCGGGATCTGGCTGACGCATAAAATGCTCCCCGATCAACGCGGCGTTAATTCCCTCATCGTAAAGCAATTTTAAATCTTCAGGCTTTCCGAGACCACTTTCGGAAACCAACACAGTATCATCTGGAGCCATATGCAGTAACTCAATACCGCGATGCAAGTCAACTTCAAATGATCGCAAATCACGATTATTTACACCCAAAATATCAACATGCTCTAAGTCAACGTATTCGATATCGTCTTCCGAATAACATTCTACCAGTGCTTGTAACCCAAACTCTTTTGTAGCATGCAAAAGTTCATCAAGTTGGCTTCCCTCCGTAATAGTGGCAATTAACAACACGGCATCAGCTCCATAAGCCTTGGCCTCCTTAACCTGATAAGGATCAACGATAAAGTCTTTGCGCAACAAAGGTATAGAAACTTCTTTTGAAGCTATTTTTAAATAATTAAGGTTCCCTTTGAACGCCGGTTCATCAGTCAATACAGAGATAGCGGAAGCACCTCCTTCCTGGTACTGCCCCGCTATTTTTTGAGGATCAAAGTCAGGACGAATAAGTCCTTTTGAGGGAGATGCCTTTTTTATTTCTGCTATAATCGCTACATCATTTTCGAGCTGTAAAGCAGTACTAAAATCGCGTAGATCTTGCTCAAAAAGCTCCATTTCTCCCAGATCATTGAAGCTTACTTTACGTTTCCTCTTTTTTAGATCACTTTTAGTCTGTTCAACTATATCATTCAGGATATTTGCCATAACTACGAGGTCGACTCCATTATATCATTAGTAGCTTCACTCATTCTATTTAAAACCTTTAAACCAGCACCCGAGTCAATACTTTCAGTTGCCAACTCTTTTGCTTCTTCAAGAGAATCGGTCTTCCCGGAAACATGAATACCAAAAGCGGCATTTAGCAAAACGATATTGCGATGAGGCGCTTCCCCTTTACCTTGGAGAATAGACCGGATAATATCAGCATTGTAATACTGATCCCCGCCCTGCAATTCTTGTAAGCTAACAGGCTCAAATCCTAATGAAGAGGCATTAAATTCACGTTCCTCTACAAAAGAATTATCCTCAATTTCATGAATGAATGTGGGAGCACTCAAACTAAATTCATCTAATCCATCGCGGGCGTGAACACTAAATACTCTTTCTGAGTCCAGGTTTGATAGAATCATTGCTATCTGCTTTGCGGTCCGCTTATCAAAAGCTCCTACCACCTGTCTTCGTACCCCGGCGGGATTCAGCAGTGGTCCCATAGTATTAAAGAACGATCGGATGCCTAAAATTTGCCGGGCCGGCATTACGTGTTTCATTGCCGGATGAAAGTTTGGCGCAAACATAAAACAGGCATTTATCTCCTCAAAAACCCGCTCGATCTGTTTTTTATGCAGGGTCGCTACAATATCAAGCGCTTCCAGTACATCTGCACTTCCACTCTTACTTGATACACTTCTGTTGCCATGCTTTAATACCGGGACACCCGCTCCGGCAACCACAAACATAGCCGCGGTAGAAATATTAAACGTTCCCAGTCCATCGCCACCGGTGCCGCACAAATCAACAGCTCCCTCAACATCTACTTCAGGACTTACAGCTGCTTCGCGCATCACTTTAACGAATGTGGTAAGCTCTTCGATAGTTTCACCTTTCGAACGCATCCCAAGCAAAAAGGCCGATGTTTTTTCATTTTCTACTTTTCCTTCCAATATAGCCTGCAAAGCCGATCGAGCCTCATCAGGGGTTAAATCCTGACGCTGAGCCAGTTTCTCTAAAATGTGTTTAAAATCAATCATTTTGTAGCAGTTTTGAATTGGTTACTGGTCTGTAAAATCCAATTTTTTACAATATCAGGTCCTTTGGTTGTAAGAATACTTTCCGGATGAAATTGTATACCCTCAAGAGGCCATTCTTTGTGGCGTACTCCCATAATCACCCCATCATCGCTATGAGCCGATACTTCCAGATCATCAGGAATTTGATCAGGATCAAGCACCAACGAATGATAGCGCGTAGCCGTAAAATTATCCGGTATATTTTGAAATACTGATTTCCCATCATGTTTTATCTGGGAGGTCTTACCATGCATTAATTTTGGAGCATGAATCACTTTCCCCCCAAATACTTCTCCAATTGCCTGGTGACCAAGACACACCCCTAAAATAGGCGTTTCCTGTCCCAGCTCTTTAATCACAGGTTCAGTAATTCCCGCATCCGCAGGACGTCCGGGGCCGGGCGAAATAAGTATTTTTTCAGGATTAAGCTTTTTTACTTCTTCCACAGTAAGCTCATCATTGCGAATCACCTTATAATCATCCGTGTGCTCCGCCACAATGTGCACCAAGTTATAGGTAAAGGAGTCGTAATTATCGATGATTAAAATCATAATGTTTAACTCGTAAAATCGTAGGTTTTAAACAATCCTGTGACCTCGCGGATCGGTTCCATAACTTCTTCTGCACGTTCTCGGGCTTTTTTTCCGCCTTCTCTGAGAATATCCCGAACAGTATCCAAATCCTGAGATAATTCTTTGCGCTTGGCCCGGGCCTCAGCAAAGTAATCTTCAATCATGCCCAATAATTCCTTTTTGGCATGGCCATAACCATATCCTCCATCGCGGTACTTCTGTGCAATCTCATTCTGCTTTTCTTCATCAGCAAATAGCTTAATCAGAGCAAAAACATTGCAACTTTCGGGGTCTTTGGGTTCATCCAAGGGCGTTGAATCAGTCTGAATAGACATCACCTTCTTTTTAAGTTCTTTACCTTCATCAAAAATGCCAATAGTATTGCCATATGATTTACTCATTTTCTGTCCATCTATTCCCGGAACTACCGCCACGGATTCCAAAATATGTGGCTCAGGAAGTTTCAAATAATCACCACCATAATTGTGATTAAACTTACCGGCTAAGTCGCGACAAATTTCAATATTTTGTTTTTGATCCTGCCCCACCGGTACTAAATCTGCATTGTACATCAGAATATCGGCTGCCTGCAGAATAGGATATGTAAACAAACCAATGTTCGGTTTCAGTCCCTGCGCTACCTTATCTTTGTAAGCCACACCTTTCTCCATCAGGCTGACCGGACAAAAAGTTCCCAGTATCCAGGCCAACTCCGCATGCTGTGGCACATCACTCTGAGCAAAAAAAGTAGCTTTGTTGGGATCCAATCCCAGCGCCAGGTAATCAAGCGCCACATCTATAGTATTCTGATATATTTCTTTGCCATCATTAATGGACGTCAACGAGTGGTAATTCGCAATAAAATAAAAGGCATCGCCTTCTTCCTGCATTTGTATATGCTGACGGAGTGCTCCAAAATAGTTTCCTAAATGAAGTTTACCTGACGATTGTATACCTGATAATATTGTTTTCATTGGTGCTCAGTTTTCTGATTTAATTATTTATAAAACTATTATTTCACCCTAAATTCATTTTAGGCATTTCAAACATTATTCTTTGAAATGCTGAAACAAGTTAAGTGCAACACTTTTCACTTTTAGGCTATTCAATTTCCATCTGTTATTGACAATGCAACGCTTAGTGCTTCCACCAACGCTCCAGCCTTGTTCTGTGTTTCTACATATTCTTTTCCAGGATCACTATCTGCCACAATACCGGCACCGGCCTGAATATACACTTTTGATTTGGTTACAAGCATAGTTCGAATCACAATACAGGTATCCATATTGCCCGAAAAATCAAAATAACCGACGGCTCCCGCATAAGGTCCTCGTTTGGTTGGTTCCAGCTCGTCAATAATTTCCATTGCCCGTATCTTAGGCGCGCCACTAACCGTCCCTGCCGGAAAGCAGTGTTTAAGGGCATCTACCGCTGTTTTGTCATTAGCCAGTTTCCCCTTCACATCCGAGACAATGTGCATGACGTGAGAATACCGTTCAATCACCTGCTCACGGACAGGCTTAACTGTAGTAGGTTTACAGACACGGGAGAGATCATTACGTCCCAAATCAACAAGCATAACGTGTTCAGCTATCTCTTTGGGATCATTTTTAAGATCTTCCTCAAGTTTTAAATCTTCTTCGGGTGTTTTACCCCTTGGACGTGTCCCGGCAATAGGCAACAATTGCGCAGTGTCATCCTGCACACGCACCAAAACCTCGGGAGATGAGCCCACCAATCCAAAATCATCAAAATCCAAAAAGAATAGGTATGGTGATGGATTTACCATCCGCAACGCGCGATATAGCATAAAGCGATCACCACCGAAATCCGTTTCAAATCGTTGAGATAGCACTACCTGAAAGATGTCGCCCTCATAAATATACTCCTTGGCCTTTTCAACCATCTGCTCAAAGTCGGGCTTTGCAATATTGCTGCTAAGGTTATTCGGATTGATGGAGAAAGAATCGGTTGAGCGTTCGGGCTGATAAACAAGATCCTCCATATCATCAAGCGATTGCTGTGCTTCTTCAAATAACGTTTCGATGGATTCTTCGGCTTCATCATCCACAAAAACTGTTTTAATAATAATCACCTGCTGCTTTACATGGTCAAAAGCATAAACTTCATCATAAAATGCCCAGATCGCTTCCGGGATATTCAGCTCGTCTTCCGGCACATCGCCAAGCTGTTCTACCTCACGAACTGTATCATAGGAAGAAAACCCAACAGCTCCCCCGGTCAATCGTGGCAAATCGGGAAGCTTGGGCTCACTGTGCTGAGTAGTTAATTCTTTAAGTGCCTCAAAATAGGGTTTGTCAAGATTTTCAGTACTGTCATCTCGCCGTAAGCTCACCTCTTTCCCATTATATTTCAGAACCTGATAGGGATTGCGTCCTAAAAAGGAATATCGTGCAACTTGTTCGCCTCCTTCTACCGACTCCAACAAAAATGGATAATCAGCACCTTTGCGCAGTGATAAAAAGAGTGAAACCGGTGTAAGTACATCGGCCATCAGCCGCCGATAAACCGGCACGGCCGTGTAATCTTTTGCTAATTGTTTAAATTTTTCTAAATCCATTACATATCATTTAAAATCCTGAAACAAGCTAGTACAATGATTCAGGGTTACACAAAATTTCAATACTATCTGAAAACAAAAAAGCCCACTCCAGTTTCCTGCAGTGGGCTCTCTAAAATTCTTTACGTTAATCTAACTCATAAAAATGCCACTGCCTGTGTATGTTGCTTCACAGGCCACCACCAATTGGTATTTTTATCAGCTAATTTTTTCATAACGCTCTGAAGATAGTATCCGTCAACCCGAAAATCAAAAAGTTTATTTCGAAATAATAACAACTATATTTGAGTGCTAATTAGGTAGCTATCATACTTATAATCCCAACATAAGGATACTTTTCTTTCCTCCGGAAATAGCACTTGCCGAATAAACGAATAATTACAAGATCAAGAACCACATTGGAAGTAAAGTCAGACCATGATTCGTAATTCTATAAACATTTTTAGTTTTTTTGCATTCTTTTTTCTGAGTATTTCGGCTACTGCCCAGGATTCGGGTCTCGATATCTTAACCATTGGTCCGGGCACACAAGCCATTGGATTAAATGAGGCCGTCACTGCAGAACTCTTGGGAGCTTCCAGCTTGTACTCCAATCCTGCAAACTTAGCCATGCAAAACAGTTCAATGCTCAATGCTGACTATACCCTGTGGATTGGCGATCTCAACCATACCCATGCCAGCGTTAATCTTCGTAAAAAAAACCGTGCACTTGCGTTTGGTTTACTCAACTCTAAGACTGATAACATTGCGCTCAGAGGCAATACGCCGGGACCCTCTGAAGGGTCGTTTAATATAAGTACACTTTCGCTAATCGGAGGCTATGCATACCAACTAGGACCGTTGGCCTTAGGGGTTGCGGTGCAATATTTACGCGAAGAATATTACATTTATAATGCATCGGGATATGCAGCTAATTTGGGTACTGCGGGGGAGTTTTGGAACGGTCGTCTTCGGCTGGGTGCCACTCTACTAAATCTTGGAAAAATGACTGAACTCAGGAATAAATCCACCGAACTTCCTACTACCTTCAGGGCTGGGTTTAGTGTCAAGCTATTTTCCTTTACTCCACCTCAGAACAAAAGTTTGCCAATATCAATAGCTTTAAAAAACGATCTCGTCTACCCGCTACGGGATTCTCCCAATACCACTCAGGGAAACAGCTCCCATCCTCTCTATACTAATATTGCAATCGAAATATCGGTGGAAGATATTATTTCGTTAAGAACGGGCTACAAAACCGGAGATACCGTTCGTCCCTGGAGCCTAGGACTAGGGCTAGATATTGAAACAATATCAGCGAACTATGCTATTGTACCTTTTGAGACGGGATTTGGAACCGTACATTCGCTGGGGCTGCAATATCAATTTTAAAACGGATAATTAAATTAATTTACTTCTTCCTCAAAGAATTGACCATCGCCAAAAGCCTCTTTCCAAAAAATATAGCCCCCCACAAAAATTCCTTTCAGGATAAAGATTGAAAATACAATCATTAATCCTACTTCTTGAAAGAGTAGAATTAGAATACCGTATACAATAAAAAAAGAAAGCTTTACTTTATGTTTTCGTACTGACTGCTTATCAAAGCTTGGCATTTTATCAAAAGGAATAGTACTGACCATCAAAAATGAGAGCAGAACTATCAATGGAATTAAAATAGCATTAATTCCATACTCAAAGCTTTCAAACAGCTCAAGCTGATTGTAAAAAGTGAGGTAAAATGCAGCAATCATAATCGCCTGTCCTGGTATGGGAAGTCCTTTAAAAAAATCTTCCTGCGTTTCCTGAACATCGACATTATAACGAGCCAGACGTACCGCACCGCAGAGTGGTGGCAAGGCACTAAGAATTATTCCTACAAAAGGAAGTTCTGCGAGCCCAAATGAGTACAACAAAAAGCCCGGGG